>JADLGU010000062.1 GCA_020849155.1 Rhodocyclaceae bacterium
ATGCCGATCTACGACAAGCGCGTCACCGCGCTGATCGGGCCCTCGGGCTGCGGCAAGTCGACCTTCCTGCGCTGCTTCAACCGCATGCACGACCTCTACCCGGGCAACCGCTACGAGGGCGAGATCCGCCTGCATCCGGACAACGTGAACCTGCTCGACAAGTCGGTCGACCCGATCGAGGTGCGCATGCGCCTGTCGATGGTGTTCCAGAAGCCGAATCCCTTCCCGAAGACCATCTTCGAGAACATCGCCTACGGCCTGCGCGTGCGCGGCCTCAACAAGCGCGCCGTCCTCGAGGAGCGGGTCGAGGAGGCGCTGCGCGGCGCCGCCTTGTGGAACGAGGTGAAGGACCGCCTGCACGAGCAGGCCTTCAACCTCTCCGGCGGCCAGCAGCAGCGCCTGTGCATCGCGCGCGCCTTGGCCACCGAACCGGAACTCCTGCTCTTCGACGAGCCGACCTCGGCGCTCGACCCGATCGCCACCGCCAGCATCGAGGAACTGATTGCCGAGCTGAAGGACAAGGTCACCATCCTCATCGTCACCCACAACATGCAGCAGGCGGCGCGGGTGTCCGATTTCACCGCCTACATGTACCTCGGCGAACTGATAGAGTTCGGCTGGACCGACGACATCTTCATCAAGCCGAAGAACCCGCAGACCGAGGCCTACATTACCGGCCGCTTCGGCTAGAGACAGTCAGTCAAGGAGCCATCATGCCCAGCAGCGAACATCTTTCGAGACAGTACGACTCCGAACTGGAGGACATCCGCTCGCGCGTGATGCAGATGGGCGGCCTGGTCGAGTCGCAGATCCTGACCGCCATCGAATGCCTCGGCAGCGGCAACGTCGAGCTGATGGACCAGGTGACGGACAACGACCGCCGCGTGAACAGCTACGAGGTGGAAATCGACGAGGCCTGCGCCCACGTCATCGCCCGGCGCCAGCCGGCGGCGAGCGACCTGCGCCTGATCATGGCGGTGAGCAAGATCGTCACCGACCTCGAGCGCACCGGCGACGAAGCGGAAAAGATCGCCCGCATGGCCCGCCAGATCCATGACCGCGGCCGCCTGCAGACCCCGCGCTCGGCCGACGTGAGCCAGGCCGGCCTGCTGGCGGTGGCCCTGCTGCGCCGCGTGCTCGACGCCCTGGCACGGCTGGACGCCGCCGAGGCCGAGCGCATCATCGCCGAGGACGTCACCATCGACGACGCCTTCCGCGGCATCGTGCGCCAGCTCGTCACCTACATGATGGAAGACCCGCGCACCATCTCGACGGCGCTCGACATCGTCTGGATCGCCAAGGCCATCGAGCGCATCGGCGACCACACCAAGAACGTCGCCGAGCAGGTCATCTACATCGTGCGCGGCACCGACGTGCGCCATACCGTGCGCGAAGGCCATGCCGAGCCGGATGGGGCAGAATAGGCCCATGTCTACCCGGGTTCTTGTGGTCGAGGACGATCCGGCAATCCAGGAGCTGATCCGCTTCACGCTGGAAAAGGCCGGCCTCAAGCCGCTGGCCGCAACGAGCGCCGAGGAGGCCGAGGCCGTCCTCAGGGCGGAACTGCCCGACGTCGTCCTCATCGACTGGATGCTGCCGAAAATGTCCGGCCTGGCGCTGGCGCAGCACTTGCGCGGCGCTGCGCGCACGGCGAAGCTGCCCCTCATCATGGTCACCGCGCGCGGCGAGGAGGCCGACCGTGTCGCCGGCCTGGAGAGCGGCGCCGACGACTACCTCGTCAAGCCCTTCAGCCCGCGCGAGCTGGTGGCGCGCATCCAGGCCGTGCTGCGCCGGCGCGCACCGCACGCGGCCGAGATGCAGCTGACGGCCGGTCCGCTCGGCCTCGACCCGATCTCCTACGAGGTGACGCTGGACGGCCGCGCCGTCGAGCTGGCCTCGGCGGAGTTCAAGCTGCTGCGCTTCTTCATGGCCCACCCCGGCCGCGTCTTCAGCCGCGCCCAGCTGCTCGACCAGGTGTGGGGCGACCACGTCTTCATCGAGGAGCGTACGGTGGACGTGCATATCCGCCGCCTGCGCCAGGCGCTCGGCCCGAAGGGGGAGCAGCTGATCGAGACCGTGCGCGGCGCCGGCTACAAGCTCGCCGCACCGCGGACCTGAAATGCCCCCCGTCTGGGCCGCCTTGCTGATCCGCCTGACCGGGGCCACCCTGGCGGGACTGACTTTTGGCGCGATCTTCGGCGCCGTGGCCGGCCTGGCGGTCGCCGCCGGAGCGCTGCTGCTGATGCTGCTCGCGCACACCGTGCAGCTCGCCCGACTGCAGCGCTGGCTCAAGGCGCCCGCCGAGCGCGACATCCCCGATGCCTGGGGCGCCTGGGGCAATGTCTTCGTCGACCTCTACCGCGTGCTGCGCCACGAGCAGAAGGCGCGCGCGCGCATCGAGGCCGACCTGGAGGTGTTCAGCCAGGCGGCGGAAGCCTCGCCCGACGGCCTGGTGTTCCTCGATGCCGACGACCACATTGCCTGGTGCAACCGCGTCGCCGAGCAGCACCTCGGCCTGCGCGGCGAGCGCGACATGGGTCTGCTGGTGACCAACCTGATCCGCCTGCCCGGCTTCGCCGACTTCCTCGCCAGCGCGCAGGAGGGCGAAACGCTGACCTACCGGCCGCAGGACCGCAAGGGCAAGGTATACGCCATCGAGGCGATCCGCTTCGGCCGCGACCGCAAGCTGCTGATCAGCGCCGACGTCTCGCAGGTCGAACGGGCGGAGACGATGCGCCGCGACTTCGTCGCCAATGTCTCGCACGAGCTGCGCACGCCGCTGACGGTGATCTCCGGTTACGTCGAGCACATGGTCGAGGATGCGGCGCCCGATCCGGCCGAATGGAAGCAGCAGATGGCCATGGTGAACGAACAGGCGGGGCGCATGCTGCGCCTGGTCGACGACCTGCTCACGCTTTCGCGGCTGGAGGACGAGGCGCAGGCGCCGCGCGAGGAGGAGTTCGACGTGCGCGACCTGATCTACGAAATCTCGGCGGAAGGACGGCGGCTCTCCGGCGGGCGCCACTCGATCACCTGCGAGGTGGTGCCGGCCTTCCTCAAGGGCAGCCGCGAGGAACTGCACAGCGCCTTCTCCAACCTGGTCAGCAACGCCGTGCGCTACACGCCGGCGGGCGGGCGCATCGTGCTGCACTGGGCCCTGCGCGACGGCAAGGGCGTGTTCAGCGTCGAGGACAGCGGCATCGGCATTCCGGAAGAGCACATTCCGCGGCTGACCGAGCGCTTCTACCGCGTCGACCGCGGCCGTTCGCGCGAGTCGGGCGGCACCGGCCTCGGCCTGTCCATCGTCAAGCACATCCTGCTGCGCCACCAGGCCAGCCTCGAGATCGGCTCGGTCCCCGGCAGCGGCAGCACCTTCAGCGCGGTCTTCCCGGCCTGGCGCATCCGCCCCTTGGGCGAGGGCCGTTCCTGATTCACCCTTCTGTCTGAAGCCCCTTTGACCTGTATCAAGGGACAAACGTCCTGCGCCAAGTAGTTTCAGCATTCTTTTTTTCGCAATCTTTCAGTGGGGTAAGGCAGATGGCAGCAGTCATGCCGGCGCCGGCGGCGAGCCGGCTTTTGATGTCGGGCAACGAGGCCGTGGCGCGCGCGGTGTGGGAGTCGGGGACGCGGGTTGCCGCCGGTTATCCGGGCACGCCGGCGACCGAGATGCTGGAGCAGTTGTCCGCCTATCCCGACCTCTATACCGAGTGGTCGGTGAACGAGAAGGTGTCGCTGGAAGTGGCCATCGGCGCCTCGATGATGGGCTCGCGCGCCTTCAGCGCCATGAAGCACGTCGGC
>JADLGU010000063.1 GCA_020849155.1 Rhodocyclaceae bacterium
CTACGGCCCGAAGGACTGGCTCAACTTCCAGCCCGAGCAGCCGATCACCGAGGTGGGCGTGCGCAACAACATCAACGTCGGCATCCACTACCTCGGCTCCTGGCTCGCCGGCAACGGTTGCGTGCCCATCCACAACCTGATGGAGGACGCCGCCACCGCCGAGATCTCCCGCTCGCAGGTGTGGCAGTGGGTGGTCAGCCCGAAGGGCAAACTCGACGACGGCCGCAAGGTCACCGCCGAGATGGTCAAGGGCTTCATCGTCGAGGAACTCGCCAAGGTCAAGGCCACCGTCGCCGCCGCCGGCGAGAAGACCGAGACCTACGACCAGGCCGCCGGCATCTTCGAGAAGATGAGCCTGTCGCCCGACTACCCGGAGTTCCTCACGCTTCCTCTCTACGAAGCCATGGAATAAAAGTCAGTCCCTGCAACACGGCGACAACGACGGCGCCGGGGTGACCCGGCGCCGTTTTTTCATCTGCTAATCCGGGAAATGGGGTAATCAGCCCAAAATAATAGGGCAATAAGCTTGTCATTGCCCCATTTAGCCCCTACCATTACCCCATTCTTTTTTCATGCCAACAGCCTGAAATGCACTCCCTCGACCCGGACTACCTGGACCGCCTGCGCTTCGACGCCACCCAGCTCGCCACCCTGCGCGCCATCGGCGAATGCCGCGGCAAGCAGGCGCTCTACACCCGCCAGGTTCCCGAATTGCTCAAGGCCCTGCGGCAGACCGCCTCGATCGAATCAGCCGAATCGTCGAACCGCCTCGAAGGCATCACCGTTTCCGCCTCGCGGCTGAAACCGCTCGTCCTCAAGAACCAGGCGCCCAAGGACCGCTCCGAGCAGGAACTCGCCGGCTACCGCGACGCGCTGGCCCTGATCCACGAATCGGGGGCCGACATGCCCTTCAGCGCCAACGTCGTCCTGCAGATCCATGGTCTCATGTACCGATACATGCCGCGCCCCGGCGGAAGCTGGAAGCAGACCGACAACGACATCGTCGAGCGCCATCCAGACGGCAGCAGCCGTGTGCGCTTTCGTCCCACGCCAGCCCATCTGGCACCGATACAGATGGATGCGCTGGTGCAGCGCTATCGCGAGGCCGCCGACCGCGGCAACCACGACCCGCTGGTGCTGGTGCCCCTCGCCATTCTCGACTTCCTGTGCATCCACCCCTTCCACGACGGCAACGGCCGCACCGGCCGGCTGCTGACGCTCATGCTGCTGTACCACTACGGCTACGAAGTCGGGCGCTACATCAGCCTGGAACGCGTGATCGAAGAGAGCAAGGAGAGCTACTACGAAGCGCTGGAAAAAAGCTCGGCGCGCTGGCACCAGGGCAAGCACGACATCAAGCCCTGGCTGGATTACTTCTGGGGCGTGCTGCTCGCCGCCTACCGCGAATTCGAGCAGCGCGTCGCCGAGGCGCCGAAAGGCCCCGGCAGCAAGACCGACCGCGTGCGCGCCGCCGTGCAGGCGCAAACACAGCCTTTCTCGATCTCGGAAATCGAGACGGCCTGCCCCGGCATCAGCCGCGACATGGTGCGCGTGGTGCTGCGGCAGATGAAGGACGAAAACCTGATTGCACCAACCGGCAAGGGCCGGGGGGCGAAGTGGATGCTGCTCTTGCCTCATGCGAAGCCTAAGAGGGTCAAGCCATGAAACTCAACCTGCGTCAGACAGTAATCGATTTCCTCAAAAGCCATCCCGAGGAACGCTTCTCCGCACGCCGAATCGCCCTGTGGATATTCGAGACCCAGCGCGAAGCCTGCGAAGAAAAGCGCAAGCGCAGCAGACAGAACCTCACATCGGATACCGAACTGTTACAGCAGATCGTCGCGGAGATCGGCGCCAACCGGCCGGAGATCCAGAAGAAGGAGCCGAGGGTCCGCACCACCGAAGGGCGGCCGCGTCTTTATTACTATGCAGGACAAGCGGAGTACGACGAAATCCTTCGTCCCACCCATGATTCCTCTGGCCAAACCGATGCTGGCGGTGGCCGCCGGCCCACATCATTTCCGGCATTGACGGAACACGACCTCTACCCGCTCCTGTGCAGTTATCTGCACGCCGAATTCGGCCTCTACCCCAAGCGCATCGACGAAAAGCGTGCCTCCAATCGGCGCGGGCCGAACGGCAATCGCTGGCTGTTTCCCGACCTGGCCGCCATGGAGGACCTCGGCAGAGAGTGGAACGCCGACATCCGCGATTGCGTGCGTGAGTACGGCGATGCGCGGTGCCGCCTGTGGTCGTTCGAGGTGAAACTGAAGCTCAACCGCTCCAACGTGCGCGAAGCGTGGTTTCAGACCGTGTCGAATTCCTCCTGGTCGAACTACGGCTATCTGGTGGCGGCCGAGGTGGAGGACGCCGATACGATGAAAGAACTGCGCCTGCTGGCAGCCGCTCACGGTATCGGCCTGATCGTCCTCGACACGGAAGACCCGACGGAAGGCAGTGAAATTCGCATTCCGGCCAGAGAACGGGCTGAGGTCGATTGGGACTCCTGTAACCGCCTGGCCGAGGAAAACGCCGACTTCCGCGACTTCATCCGCCAGATACGGCAGTTCCATCAGACGGGCGACATCAAAACCCGCGACTGGGACTTGCCGAACGACTCACAGTAAGCTCCGGAAAAGTCAGTCCCCACAGAACGGCGTGTAGGCAAAGCAAACCGCACCCGCGAATGTCTGATATCAGGAGGAACTTCATGCTCGGCGCCCTCACGATACTGCTGGTGTTTCAGCTGATCGGCGAAGTCCTCGCCCAGCTGTTCGCCCTGCCGGTCCCCGGGCCGGTGATCGGCATGGCGCTGCTGTTCGCCGCGCTGGCGTTGCGCGGCGGACCGTCGGCGGAACTGCGCGACACGGCGCAGAACCTGCTGCAGCACCTCTCGCTACTCTTCGTGCCGGCCGGCGTCGGCGTCATGCTGCATTTCGGCCGGATCGGCGACGAATGGCTGCCGCTGGCGGCGGCGCTGGTCGGCAGCACGCTCCTCACCATCGCCGTCACCGCCCTCGTCCTGCGCGCCCTGTCGCGACGGGCGGAAGCGGCGGAGAAGTAGCGCCGTGCGCACGCCCGCCCAACTCGCCGAGATCTGGGTCTACCTGTCGGCCTCGCCGCTGCTGGGGCTGACCGTCACCCTGCTCGCCTACCAGGGCGCCTGGTGGCTTTCCAAGCGCGCCGGCTTCCACCCGCTCGCCAATCCGGTGCTGCTCGCCGTGGCCGCGCTGGTGCTGCTGCTCACCCTCACCGGCACGCCCTACGCGACGTATTTCGACGGCGCCCAGTTCGTGCATTTCCTTCTCGGCCCGGCAACGGTGGCGCTGGCAATTCCGCTCTACACGCAATGGCCGAAACTGCGCGCCATGGCCGGCCCGCTGCTGGCGGGGCTGGTCGCGGGCTCGCTCACCGCCACCGTCAGCGCGGTAGCCATCGGCAAGCTGTTCGGCGCCAGCGAAGCCTCGCTGCTGTCGCTGGCGCCGAAGTCCGTCACCACGCCGATCGCCATGGGCATCGCCGAGCGCATCGGCGGCCTGCCCTCGCTGACGGCGGTGCTGGTCATCACCACCGGCATCCTCGGCGCGGTGAGCGCCCGCTTCATCTACCAGGCGCTCGGCATCGCCGACCATGCGGTGCGCGGCTTCGCCATCGGCGTCGCCTCGCACGGCATCGGCACCGCCCGCGCCTTCCAGGTGAGCGAGCAGGCCGGCGCCTTCTCCGGCCTGGCGATGGGGCTCAACGCTTTGCTCACCGCGCTGCTGGTGCCGCTGCTGATTCCCCTTCTGAGGAACTGGCTCTAGCCATGGCCCTAAAATCCACCATCTTCAAAGCCGAGCTGCAGGTCTCCGACCTCGACCGGCATTACTACGCCACCCATGCACTGACGCTGGCGCGCCATCCGTCGGAGACCGACGCGCGCATGATGGTGCGCCTGCTGGCCTTCGCCCTCTTCGCGCACGAGCGGCTCGAGTTCGGCCGCGGCCTGTCGGCCGATGACGAGCCGGCGCTGTGGCTGAAGGACCTCACCGGCGCCATTGAATTGTGGATCGAGGTCGGCCTGCCCGACGAGCGCGTGCTGCGCCGCGCCTGCGGCAAGGCGAATCGTGTCAAGGCGTTGTGCTATGGCGGACGCGGTGCCGACCTCTGGTGGGAGCAGAACCGCGAGAAGCTGGAACGCCTGCGCAACCTCGAGGTGATCGGCCTTCCCGCCGAAGCCACGCAAGCCCTGGCCGCGCTGGCCGGCCGAAACATGAGCCTGCAGTGCACGATCCAGGAAGGCCAGATCTGGATCGGCTCGGGAGAGCGGACCGCCCACCTCGAGCCTGTCGTTCTGCACAGGCTCGGTTAGAGCGTTTTCAGACGCAGCCGGTCGGCTTCGGCATGCCGGCGTAGCGCGCGCCCTGCTTGGCCGGGCCGTAGGGAAAGAGCTCGAACAGGCGCTTCTTGTCCGACCATTCCTCGCCCAGGTCTTCCTTGAGCAGCTTCTGCATGATGCGCAGGTTGGGCGCGGTGCCGTTCTCCTGGTAATAGGCGCGGATCCAGTTGAGCAGCGTCCAGTGGTCGGCCGTCAGCGGCAGGTTGTCCTGCTGCGCCAGATAGTCGGCGATATCTTCGGACCAGTCGTCGAGTTGGGCCAGATAGCCCTCGGCGTCGGTCTCGATCTGTTTTCCGTTGATGACGATCATCGGGTTCTCTCTGTTGGGGTCGGGGTGTCTCTTTTTATACTTGACATTATTAGTCGAGAATTATTCAATGTCAAAACATTTTCCTGATAGCCCCATCGGAGAAGACCATGGCCGAACCGGATTGTCCCCAGAAAGCGCCCTACCCGGTGACTGTCGAAGCCGGCAAGTCCTACTGGTGGTGCGCCTGCGGCCGCAGCAAAAACCAGCCGTTCTGCGACGGCTCGCACCAGGGCACGGCTTTCTCTCCGGTCGAGTTCAAGGCCGGCAAGTCGGAGAAGGTCTGGTTCTGCGGCTGCAAGCGCTCGGCGAAGCGGCCGTTCTGCGACGGCACCCACCAGAAGCTATGACAGCGCCGGCAGCAGGTGCTCGCGCCAGAGGCTGCGCTCGAACTTCGGCCTGAAGAAGCCGAAGTGGCCGATGCGTTTCTCGCCGATCTCCTTCGGCGCGATGCGCCTCAGGGTGCGCGGCGCGTTGACGTACTGGCCGTGGATGGATTCGGTGTTGCGCAGCGACATGTATTCGTCGTCGGTGAAGGAGAGCGAGACGATCGGCGTCGCCACCGCGGCATACAGGGCGCGCGCCGACTCGCCCTCGACGCCGACGGCGTATTCGGGATTCAGGCACCAGCGCCGCCATTGCTCCATGACGCCGCGCGGCAGGTCGCCGACCTTGCGCAGGCGGCGCCCGGGGAAGTAGCCGAACAGCCGCAGCGACAGCGGCGCCGCGACGAACCACAGCCACCAGGACGTGCGCCGCAGCGCGGCCGTGTTCTCGCGCCAGTAGCCGCTGCCGGTGGCGACCGTGACGATGCGCGCAACGCGCTCGCGGTTCGGCACGAAGGGCAGGATCTGCCCGCCCAGGCTGTGGCCGATCCAGTAGAGCGGCCGCTCGCCGGCGCGCGCCGTCACGGCGTTGACCATCGCCGCGCAGTCCTGCCGGGCCCAGTCGAGCACATCCACCTCCAGCCCCCTCAGCGGGCCGTGGCGCGACTGGCCGATGCCGCGGAAGTCGAAGGTGGCGACGAGATAGCCCTGCGCCGCCAGCCATTCGGCGAAGGGCGCGTAGAAGGCCTGCGTCACGCCCATGGCCGGCACCACCAGCACCGCCGCCTTGGCGTCGCCCGGCGGCGCGAAGAAGCGCGCGACGATGTGCTGGCGCGCGTCGAGGGCGATGTTCTCGCGGACGAAGGCGCTCACGGCAGTCTCCCGGCGATGGCGCGCAGGAATTCCGTGCGCAGCTGGTCGGATGTCTCGAAGGCGCCGGTGAAGGCCTGCGTCACCACCCGCTCGTCGCCGCGGCGGTCCTCGCCCAGCAGCAGACAGAGCTGCTCGGCCTCGACGACGCAGGCGCCGCCGGCCGCCTTGCCGTGCGCCACCAGCGCCTCGGCGATGTCGCGGGTCATCCACTCCTGGTAGGTGAAGCGGTGGCCGATGGCGTCGACCATGCGGGCGATGCGGCCGAAACCGTGCAGCCGCCCGCCCGGCAGGTAGGCGACATGCGCCACGCCGCGGAAGGGCACCAGGTGGTGCGGGCAGAC
>JADLGU010000064.1 GCA_020849155.1 Rhodocyclaceae bacterium
ACGGCATGGGCAAGACCACGCTGCTGAAATCCATGCTCGGCCTGGTGCGGCCGAAGCAGGGCAGCCTGAAGGTGCGCGGCCGCGAGATGACGCAGGCCGCGCCGCATGCCATCGCCCGCGCCGGCATCGCCTACGTGCCCGAAGGACGCGGCATCTTCCCCAACCTGACGGTGCGCGAGAACCTCGTCATGGCCGCGCGCGCCGGCGTGGACGGCCGCAAGGAATGGGACTTCGAGCGCGTCATGGCCACCTTCCCGCGCCTGGCCGAGCGCATCGGCCACGGCGGCGCCCAGCTCTCCGGCGGCGAGCAGCAGATGCTCACCATCGGCCGCGCCCTGATGACCAACCCCGATCTGCTCATCCTCGACGAGGCCACCGAGGGCCTGGCGCCGCTGATCGCCAGGGAAATCTGGAACATCATCCGCACCATCCGCGCCTCCGGCATCGCCACGGTGATCGTCGACAAGAACTACGGCGCGGTGCTGGCCCTGGCCGACCGCAGCGCGGTGCTGGTCAAGGGCCGCGTCGTCTTCGCCGGCTCGTCGAGCGAACTGACCGACAACGAAGAGTTGATGCACCGCTTCCTCGGGGTGTGAGCATGCAGCAGGGCTTCGTCGAGGCCGCCGGCCACCGACTCGAATACAGGCTCATCCCCGCCCACCAGCTCGACCGCCCGACGCTGGTGTTCCTGCACGAAGGGCTTGGCTCGCTGGCGATGTGGCGCGACTTCCCGGCGAAGGTCGCCGCCGCCACCGGCTGCCGCACCCTGGCGTACTCGCGCTACGGCTACGGCGAGTCCGACGTTCTCACGGAACCCTTTGCCGTGCGCTACATGCACGACGAAGCGCTGGTTGCGCTGCCCGAGCTGCTGGACAAACTGGAAATCGACAAGCCGGTGCTGGTCGGCCATTCCGACGGCGGCTCGATCGCGCTGATCCATGCCGGCGGGGCGGGGCGCGCAGTCGCCGGCCTGATCCTCATGGCGCCCCACGTCTTCGTCGAGGACCTTTCAATCGCCAGCATCGCCCAGGCCAAGGTGACGTTCCAGACCACCGACCTCGCGCAGAAGCTCGGCAGGTACCACCGCGATCCGGCGACAACGTTCCGGGGCTGGAACGACATCTGGCTGCATCCCGACTTCCGCGCCTGGAACATCGAGGCGTATCTGCCGAAGGTAAGCTGCCCCGTGCTGGCCCTCCAGGGCGCAGACGACGAATACGGCACCCCGGCGCAGGTCGAGGCCATCCGCAGGCAGGCGGCGGGCGAGGTCGAAGTCCGCATGCTCGCCGACTGCCGCCATTCCCCCCACAAGGACCAGCCCCAGGCCACGCTCGAGGCGATGGCGGGGTTCATCGAGCGGATCGGTTAAAAGTCGGTCTGCGCAGGACGGCGAGCGGTTCGCCCTGCGGACCGTGGGCCGGCGTTTCCCCGGCCCAGCCGTTCGGCATATGATGGCGCTTCCCATCCCTGGCGGAGGCGGCCATGAAGTCGGCGCGGCGGTGGTGGTTTCTCGTATTCCTGGCCTGGAGTGCCGTCGGGACTGCGCAAATCCACAAGGAGAAGGTTTCCTTCAACAGCTTGTCCGGCGGCAGCGGACAGGCGGCGACGATTTCGGCGGCGCTGTATGTGCCGACGGACCGGCCGGGGCCGTTCGGCGCGGTCGTGCTGGTGCACGGCTCGGGCGGCGTGTCGGATTTCCGCGAGCATTGGTATGCGCGGGAGTTCGTGGCGCGCGGCTTCGCCGCCCTGGTCATCGACAGCTTTACGCCGCGCGGGGTGACCAGCACCGCCGAGGACCAGACCCGGGTCTCCGCTTACCAGATGCTGCTGGACGCTTACGGCGCGCTGGCCTTTCTTGCCGCCGACAAGCGCATCGACCCGGCGCGCGTCGGCGTGATGGGCTTCTCCAAGGGCGGGGTGGTGGCGCTGTGGTCGGCGGCAAAACAGGTGGCTGACAGGGCCGAGGCGGCCGACGGCGTGAAGCAGCGCTTCGCCTTCCATCTTCCCTTCTATCCCGGCTGCAACTTCCAGCACCGCAGCACCGCCACCACGGGCGGGCCGATCCTGATGATGCTGGGCGAGTTCGACGACTACACTTCGCCGCAGACCTGCATGGACTACGCCAGGCGCCTTCTGGCGGGCGGCGTCAAGGCGGAGTTCCAGGTCGTTCCCGGCGCCCATCATTACTGGGAGAATGAATCCGGGCCGCACTATCTGGCGCGGGCCGAGCGCGTCCGACGCTGCGAGTACCTGATCGAGGAGGACGGTCGTTACACCTGGGTGAAGGACAAGGACGGCGAGCCGGTGGCGCCGGTCACCCTGGCGCCGAAGGACGTCGTCGAGCACTCGCGGAGCGAATGCAGGAACTACGGCCCGAAAGTCGGCGGCGGCAATGCCGAAATGAAGCGCACGGCCCTGGCGGAGGCCTTTGCCTTCCTGGAACGCCATGGCCTGATGCAGCCGTAGCCATGCGAAAAGTCGGTCTCGGCGGGACGGCGAAACCGCCCCGACCGGTTCCAGGGACCGCTAGGGCTTGCCCTCCCACAGCGCCTTGACCCGGCTGTCGCGCCCGCACAGGGCGCGGTAGAAGCCGTAGCGGACCGGGTTCTTCTTGTAGTATTCCTGATGATAGTCCTCGGCCCGGTAGAAGGGGCCCGCCGCGACAATGGCGGTGTGCACCTGGTCGATCTTGCCGCTCGTTCGCAAGGCCTCCTTGCTGGCTTCGGCGGCGAGCCGCTGCGTCTCGTCCACGGGGAAGATGGCGCTGCGGTAGGGAGGGCCGCTGTCGCAGAACTGGCCGTTGGCGTTCGTCGGGTCGATATGGCGCCAGAAATAGTCGA
>JADLGU010000065.1 GCA_020849155.1 Rhodocyclaceae bacterium
GGACCTGCTTCAGCGACTTCCAGCGGTTGATGATCGGCCGGCCGTCGACGAAACGCCAGATATAGGCATCGAAGCTGCCGAAGGCCTCCTGCACATCGAGAAAACGCTGCGCGTTGCTTATGGCCGCCCCGACCTTCAGGCGGTTCCTGACGATGCCGGGGTCGGCCAGCAGGCGCGCCACGTCGCGTGCGCCGAAGCGCGCCACCTTCCCGGCGTCGAAGCCGGCGAAGGCCTGGCGGTAGTTCTCGCGCTTGCGCAGGATGGTGATCCAGGACAGCCCGGCCTGGGCGCCTTCGAGGATCAGGAATTCGAACAGCCGGCGGTCGTCGTGCACCGGCACGCCCCATTCCTTGTCGTGGTAAGCGACGTAGAGCGCATCCTCTCCGCACCAGCCGCAACGCCTGATCATGGCAGCGTGAAGAAGAAGCTGGCGCCCTCGCCGGGGCGGCCCTCGGCCCAGACCCGGCCGCCGTGGCGGCGCACGATGCGATGCACCGTGGCCAGGCCGATGCCGGTGCCGGCGAACTCGTCCGGGCGGTGCAGGCGCTGGAAGGGCTTGAACAGCTTGTCGGCATAGGCCGGATCGAAGCCGGCGCCGTTGTCGCGGATGTAGAACACCGGCGCCTCGCCCAGCTGCTGGGCGCCGAACTCGATGCGGGCCCCGTCCTGGCGGGCGGTGAACTTCCAGGCGTTGCCGAGCAGATTCTCCAGCAGCACCCGCATCAGCAGCGGATCGGCCTCGGCGCGCAGGCCCTCGGCGCCGCGCCAGTCGATGGACCGCCCGGGGTCCTGTTCCCGCAGGCCGTTCACCACCTCTTGCGCCAGGCGCGAGAGATCGACCGGCTGGCGCTTCAGTTCCTGGCGGGTGACCCGGGCCAGGTCGAGCAGGTCGTCGATCAGCTCGCCCATCTTCTGGCTGGCGGCGCGGATGCGCGCCAGGTAGTTGAGGCCGTTGGCGTCGATGCGGTGGGCGTACTCTTCCTCCAGCAGGTGGCTGAAGCCGTTGAGCGCCCGCAGCGGCGCCCGCAGGTCGTGGGAGACGGAGTAGCTGAAGGATTCCAGCTCCTGGTTGGAGGCCTCCAGCTCGGCGGTGCGCTCGCGCACCCGCTGCTCGAGGGTCTCGTTGAGGTCGCGGATCACCTGCTCGGCCAGCTTGCGCTCGGTGATGTCGGCCACCATGCCGACGACGTGCACCGGCTCGCCGCGCTCGTTGCGGATCAGCTTCACCAGCAGGTCCACCCACACCTCGTGGCCGGGCTTGGTGAGGAAGCGCTTGTCCATGCGGTAGAAGTCGCGCTCGCCGCGCTGCATCTCGTCGAGGAACACCGCCTCGATGCTCAGGTCGTCCGGATGGGTGAAGCGGTCGATGTTCATGCCTTCCAGTTCCGTTCGTGCATAGCCCAGCAGCTGGGCCAGGCTGTCGTTGGCCTCGATCAGGGTGCCGTCGAGCCTGGCGAAGGCGATGCCGTTGAGGGCCTTCTCGAAAATGCTGCGAAAGCGCACCTCGCTTTCCCGCAGAGCTGTTTCGGCATGCTTTCGCTCCGAGATGTCCAGCCCCAGGCCGATCACCGATTGCTGGCCGTCGATGTCGATGCGAAGGCCGGAGATGAAATAGGGGATGCGCTCGCCGCGCTTGGTGACCAGGATGGCCTCGGCGGTGGCGGCGCCCTCGGCGAAGGCCTGGCGGGTGGCCCGGCGGATGACCTCGCGGTCGGATTCGGCGTAGAGCATGATGGTGTGGCCGCGGGCGATAGCCTCGGCGTCCATGCCGAGGACGTTCTCCAGGTTCTTGTTCCAGAGAAGGAAGCGGCCGGCCGGATCGAAGAGGAAGAAGATGCCCGGAATCGACTCGATCAGGCGCTGACGGAAATCGCGTTCGCGGCGCACCAGGGTCTCGGCTTCCTTGCGCGCCGAGATGTCGCGGATCACCGACAGGATGGCCGGCCCGTCCTCGAGCTCGATGCGGGTGGCCGAGCCCTCCACCGGGACCGTCGAGCCGTCGGCGCGCCGGTAGTCCTGCTCGGCCCAGGGCAGGCGGAACAGCGTCGGATCGTCTTCGAGTTGCTGGATGCGTTGCCTGACCAGATCCTGCGAGTCGGGGTGTATGAAGTCCAGCAGATTGCGGCCGATCGCCTGCTCGACCGAATCGAGCCCCCAGAGCCGGGCGGCGGCCGGGTTGGCGATCAGAATGATATGCCGGCGGTGCACGAAGATGGCGTCCGGCGACAGCTCGATCAGGTTGCGGTAGCGCTGCTCCGAGAGGCGCAGCGCGGCCTGGGCCTGTTCCTGTTCGGTGACGTCGGTGTAGGTGGTGACGAAACCCCCGCCGGGCAGGGGATTGCCGCGGATCTCGATGATCCTGCCATTGGGCCGGGTGCGGCGGAAATGGTGCGGCTGGGGATGGCGGGCGCGCTCCACCATGCCGGCCACCACTTCCTCGACGTTGCAGGGCCCGTACTCGCCGCGCTCGGCGTTGTAGCGGGCGAAGTCGGCGAAGCTGGCGCCGTTGGCGGCCAGCGACTCCGGCAGCTCGAGCAGCTCGTAGAAGCGCTTGTTGAGGGCCGACATGTTGAGCCCGCCATCGACAACGCTGATGCCCTGGTCCATGGCTTCCAGGGTGGCCTGGAGGATGGCCGACTGGCGGGCCAGGGCCTCCTCGGCCCGCTTGCGCACGGAGATGTCGAAGCCGACCCCGACCAGGCCCGGGCTGCCGTCCTCGAGGACGATCCGTTCCCCGGTGAAGAAGTAGGGTCGGAGCGTGCCGTCGGCGGTGCGGAACGGCGCTTCCGCGGTGGCGGTTCCGGAGTCGAACACCGCGCCGATGCGCTGGGCGATCAGTTCCTTGTCGGCGCCGTCGAAGAAGTCGAGCGGGCTGGCGACGGCCATGGCCCGGGCGTCGTAGCCGGTGACCCGTTCGAAGTTGCGGTTCCACAGCAGGAATCTGCCGTCCGGGCTGATCAGGTAGAACACCCCGGGAATCGACTCGATGATGTGCTGGCGGAAATCGCGCTCCTGCAGGACCCGCGCCGCCGCCGCCTCGCGCTCGGTGACGTCGTCGAACATCACGAACACCTTGCCGGAGACCGGCACGCCGAAGATCTCCATGATCTTGACGCTGCCGTCCTTGCAGGCGACGCGGTACTGGCCAGGCTCGATCTCGTGGTTTTCGGCTACGGCTCTCTCGACCAACGCCACCCAGCGGGTGACGACTTCGTGGCGGTAGGTCGGCTCCGGGTAGGCCAGCTGCCACCAGCGGTCCATGTCGGGGATGTCCTCCGGCTGGTAGCCGAATGTGTCGATGGCCTTGCGGTTGATGAACTCGATGGTGCCGTCGAGGGCCACGATGGCCATCGAGATCGGGCTTTGCTCGACGATGCGGCGGAAGCGCTCCTCGCTCTCGCGCAGGGCGTTCTCGGCGCGCTTGCGCGCGGTGATGTCGCGCGCCACGGTGAGGACGGCCGGTCGGCCCTCGTGGTCGATCAGGGTGCCGCTCGACTCGACCGTCAGGCGGCGCCCGTCGAGGGTCAGGTAGCGCTTCTCGGTGAGCGGGGTCTGGGCGAGCCTGCCGCTCAGCAGCGCCTCGGTGCGTTCGCGCACCTGCGGCCAGTCCTCGGGCGCGACCAGCGTCTCGATGCCGATCCCGCGCAAGTCTTCCGGCCGCGCCGCGCCGAAGAGCCGCGCCGCGGCGGGGTTGGCGAAGAGGATGGCCCCATCGCGATGGGTGAAGATGGCGTCGGGCGAGATGTCGACCAGGCTGCGGTGGAAGTGCTCGGAGCGTGCCAGCGCCTGCTGGGTGCGCTCCTGCTCGGTGACGTCGGTGTAGGTGGTGACCATGCCGCCGCCCGGCAGCGGGGTGCCGATGACATCGATGACCGTGCCGTCCGGCCGGGTGCGCTTGAAGCGGTGCGGCAGGAAATGCCGTGCCAGTTCCACCCTTTCCCGCACCAGCGTCTCGATGTCGCCGGGCCCGTACTCGCCGCGCTCGGCATTGAAGCGGACGAAGTCCTCGAAGGGGGTGCCGTCGCGCGAGAGGGATTCGGGGAAACCGAGCAGCTCGGTGAAGCGCCGGTTGCAACCGACCATTCTCAGCTCGGCATCCACCACGCTGATGCCCTGGTTCATGTGCTCCAGGACCGCGCGCAACAGCGCGGCCTGCTGGATCAGGCGGTTCTCGGTTTCCACCTGGCGGGTGATTTCCCGGGCGGTGCCATGGTAGCCGATGAAGGCGCCGCCTTCGTCGAAACGCGGCTGGCCCTTGGTCTCCACCCAGCGGATCGCGCCCTGGGGATCCCGCACCGAATAGGCCAAGCTGAATGGCAGCCGCTGCTCCAGATCGGCGCGGTGCGCCGCCCATTGCGCCTCGCTCATCAGGTCGGGCGAGACCTCCCAGCGGGTCTTGCCGAGGAAGCGGTCGCTGGGGATGGCGGTGGCCTCGCGGGCTTTGCCGATGAAGCCGGTGAAGCGGTGGTCGCGGTCCTGCTCCCAGTACCACTCGGTGGATACGTCGGTGGCGGTGCGGAAGCGCTCTTCGCTGCGGCGCAGCTTGCGGGTTTTGTCCTCGACCAGTTGCCAGGCGCGGTTGCGGGCGCTGGCCAGCGCCAGGTAGAGCGCCGCCAGCAGCAGGCTGATGATGGCGCCGCCGGCCAGTACCGTGGTCTCATGCCCGCGGCCTGGCTGGCTGGCCCGCCAGGCCGCGTCGGCGCTGTACTGCAGGGCCCAGTTGCGGCCGCCGAATTCGATGTCGACGCGCTTGCTCAAGACCGGCCGGCCGTCGTTCCCGCCCAGTTCGGCGATCAGTTTGCGGGCCACGATCGAGCTGCCTTCAGCCAGCCCGGCGTCTTCGATCAGCAGCCGCTCGCCGGGTGCCAGCATGGCGTTGAAATAGTTGCTGAAGGCGGAGCGGGTTTCGACCGTGAGGACCACGAAGCCCTTGAGCGCCAGCCGCCGCTCGTGGGCCGAATGAACGGGGGCGCCGCGCCGATAGACCGGGGCCCGCAGCACCACCCGGGGCGCCCCATCCGGGTTTTGCACGATCTGGAAGGGTTCGGAGACATGCATCCGCCCGCTGTCGCGCGCCAGGCGGATGGCATCGGCGTTGCCCGCCTGGGTGGCGGCGTCGAAGCCCAGCGCGGAACGGTTGACGGCCAGCGGCTCGATGAAGTCGATGACCAGGTATTCGGCCCGTTCGCCGGGGGGGCGGATGCTGAAATCGGGGAAGCCGTTGGGGTCGAGGCTGCGGTCGTTGCGCACGCGCTCGACGAAGGCGGCTTTCTCGGATTGCAGGATGCGGCGCTGGAAGGAGATCGCCTGCAGGCCCTCGAGCCGCTTGGCCAGGTCGAGGGTGGCGGCGTATTGGTTGAACTCCTCGCGGCTGACATGCGACGAGGCGATGAACAGGCCCTGCAGGCCGAAGATCAGGTTGCGCAGGTCGTCGAGCCGGCGTTCGAGGTGGGCAGTGAGGGCCGCGCCGCGGGCCTCGAAGCGCGCGGCGGCTTCCCGGTCGAGATGTCCGGCGACGAGGCGCGAGGTGCCGTAGGCGATCGCCAGGCCGGCGGCGAGGACGAGCAGGGCGCCGGCCAGGGGCGGCAGCCGGCGATATGCCGGTTCGGTCGTGGTGGAGGTGGAAGTGGAGGCGGGCCCGTGCATCCGATCAGCTTATATATTGCCCGGGGTGGGTGCAATACAATCCGGACATGCCGCGCGCGGACTCTACTCGCCCTGACGAACCTCTGCCATCGGATTGGGTGCGCCGCTTCGCCGGCCTGCTGCCGCCCGGCGGTAACGCGCTCGATCTGGCCTGCGGCGGCGGCCGGCATGCGCGGCTCCTGGCGGCCAGCGGCCGGCGGGTGCTGGCCGTGGACCGCGACGTCGAGGCGCTGGCCGGGCTCGCCGCCTGCCCCGGCATCGAGGTGCTGCAGGCCGATCTCGAAGGCGGCGCCTGGCCGCTGGCGGGCCGCCGCTTCGCCGGCATCGTCGTGACCAATTACCTGCACCGGCCGCTGTTTCCGCATCTGCTGGCGGCGCTGGAGGCGGACGGCATGCTGATCTACGAGACCTTCATGCTTGGCAACGAGCGCTTCGGCCGGCCGTCGAACCCGGACTTCCTGTTGCGGCCGAACGAATTGCTCGAGGCCTTCGCTTCCTGCATGCAGGTCGTCGCCTTCGAGCAGGGAGAGGTGGCGCAGCCGAAGCCGGCCGTCGTTCAGCGCCTGTGCGCCGTCTGCGGCGCGGGGCCGTTCCGTCTGGGCTGACGCATTTCACGCCCCGATTCCGACGTTTCGTCGCATCCGCGTTGAGCCGGCCGCCTCTGCGCGGCTAATCTGGCCTCGTCTTCAACACGGAGGCCCGCATGAACACCTACCTCGCGCTCAAGTCGCTGCACCTCCTCGGCGTCGTCCTTTTCGTCGGCAACATCATCGTCACCGGCTGGTGGAAGCTGCAGGCCGACCGCACGCGCCATCCGGCCATCGTCGCCTTCGCCCAGCGCCAGGTGACGCTGACCGACTGGATCTTCACCTTCGGCGGCTCGACGCTGGTGGTCGTCGGCGCCTACGCCAACGTTTACCTGCACGATCTGCCGCTCGACGCTCCCTGGCTTCTGTGGGGGCAGGCGATGTTCTTCGCCTCCGGCCTGCTCTGGCTAGCCATCCTCATTCCGCTGCAGATCAGGCTGGCGCGCCTGGCGCGCGGCTTCGCCGGCGGCGGCCCGATCCCCGGCGAATACTGGCGCCTGAACCGCATCTGGCTGTGGGTCGGCATCCTCGCCACCGTGCTGCCGGCGGCCAATCTCTACTTCATGGTCTTCAAACCCGTCTGAAAGGAGCAACATCATGGAAACGACCCTCGAGCAAACCCCGGAATACCGTTCGGCGCTCTGCCGCGTGCGCCAGTTGCGCGGCTTCTACACCCACCTGAGCGTGTACCTCGCCGTCAACGCCGGCCTGCTGGTGATCAACCTGCTTTCCTCCCCGGGGCGGCTGTGGGTGGTGTGGCCACTGGCCGGCTGGGGCATCGCCGTGCTGATCCACGCTGCCGCTGTCTTCATGGGCAGCCGCTGGCTGGGTACCGAATGGGAGCAACGCAAAGTCGAGGAATTGCTGGCACAAAAGCCCAGGGCCGACCGGCACTGAGGTGACAATGACGACTGCCGCCGTTTAACATTCCGGCCATGGACTTCTCCCTGCCGCAGATGTTCGGCGTGCTCGCCGTCAACACGCTGATCGCGGCCTTTCTCAGCGCGATCGGCGTCGGCCATTCCTTCGCCGGGAACTTCGTCGTCTCGCAGTGCATCGGCCTGTGCATCTATGCCGGCTGCCTGGCGGGCACGCGCTGGGCGGCGACGCCGCGCGGCAAGGCGCTCGCCATGGTCCTCGCCGTGCCGCTCGGCGCGGCGGCGGGGGTGGGGCTGGCCACGCTGCTGCTGGGGAACCGCAGCCGCGACTGGCTGGGTGCGATGGCCTGGCAGTCGCTGCTGATCGGGCTGCTGTTCGGCACCGCCATCAGCGCCCTGTTCTACCTGCGCAGCCGCATGGACCAGCTCGAGGCGGAGCTGAAAGAGCGCGCCTTGCGCGAGGCGCTGGCCGAGAAGGAGCGCGTCGGCGCCCAGTTGCGCATGCTGCAGGCACAGATCGAGCCGCATTTCCTGTTCAACACCCTGGCCAACCTGTCGGTGCTGATCCGCAGCGATCCGGAGCGCGCCGAGCGCCTGCTCGGCGATCTCATCGCCTGGCTGCGCGCCACGCTGCAGCGCACCCGCGAGGCCGACTCCACCCTGGGCGACGAGATCGAGCTGCTGCGCCGCTACCTCGACATCCTCGGCCTGCGCCTGGGGCCGCGCCTGCGCTGCGCTTTCGACGTGCCGGACGAACTGCTGGCGCGGCCGTTTCCCCTCCTGCTGCTGCAGCCGCTGGTGGAGAACGCCATCACCCACGGCATCGAGCCGCAAGTGGGAGGTGGCGAACTGCGCATCGCCGCGACGCTTGCGGACGGGCGTCTGCTCATCACGGTGGCCGACACCGGCGCCGGCCTGCGCGAAAACGGCACGGGCACGGGCTTCGGGCTGGAGAACGTGCGGCAACGCCTGCGCGCCTTGTTCGGCGAGGCGGCCCGTCTCGACGTGCGGGCCAACGAGGGCCGTGGCGTGGTTGCGAGGCTGGAGATACCCGCTTGAACCCGACGGCGCTGATCGCCGACGACGAGCCGCTGCTGGCCGAAGACCTGAAACGGCGCATCGAGGCGCTCTGGCCGGCGCTGCAGATCCAGGCGGTCTGCCACGACGGGGCCGCCGCGCTGGAACAACTGCAGCATGGCAAGCCCGACATCGCCTTTCTCGACATCCGCATGCCGGGGCTGACCGGGCTGGAAGTGGCGGCGCGTCTCGACTTTCCCTGCCACGTCGTTTTCGTCACGGCCTACGACCCGCATGCGGTGGAAGCCTTCGAACGGGCGGCGGTCGATTACGTGCTGAAGCCGGCGGATGCAGCGCGCCTGGCGAAAACGGTGGAGAGGCTGAAGCGCGCCCTGGCCGTGCCGTCCGATGCGCAGCGGAACAGGCTGACGGCGGCGATTGCGGAAGCGCTGGGAAAAGTCAGTCCCGGCAATACGGCGAAGCCGGCCTGGCTGAAGTGGATCCGCGCCTCGGTGGGCGACAGCGTGCGCTTGGTGCCGGTCGGGGACGTGCGCTACTTCCAGGCGGCGGACAAATACACGGCGGTGATGACGGCGGCGGGCGAACTGCTGATCCGCACGCCGATCAAGGAACTCGCCGAACAGCTCGATCCGGAGACCTTCTGGCAGGTGCACCGCGGCACCATCGTCAATGCCCAGTACGTCACCGCCGCGCGCCACGACGGCAGCGGGCGGGTGCTGCTCAGCCTGCGCGACCGGCCGGAGACGGTCGCGGCAAGCCGCGCCTACGCGCACCTGTTCAGGCAGATGTAGCGAGGATCGCGGACGCCAGATTCTTGAGGCCGGCGGGCGACAGGTCGTCGCTGGCGAAGCGCGGCGCCTCGGCGAAGTGGACGTAGTTCCTGCCCTGGGAGCGCCGGTAGAGCGGGTCGTAGTGTTTCTCGAGCAGTTCCGCCACCAGCGCCGGCCAGTCGCGCGCGTCGATGAGCGCCTGCCAGTGCGCCAGTGTTTCGCCGCTCTGCAGCTCGCGCAGACAGTCGAGTTTTCCCTTCAGGTTGGCTGGATCGGCGAGGAAGTAGTCGTAGTCGCCGATGAGGAAGGCAACGCGCGCCGCATCGCTGGCCTCGATGCGCAGGCAGGGACTGGCGCGCATCGTCTCCAGTAGGGCATCGGGCACCTGCAGCCGGCCGATCCTGCGGCTTTCCGCCTCGACAAAGACCGGCCGTGAAAAAGTCAGTCCCCGCAGCACGGCGAGCAGGCGGCTCTCGAACATCTTCTGCGAAGGCTGCGCCTCGTCGGGCAATCCTCCCAGCACCGAGCCCTTGTGGGCGGCGAGCGCCTCGAGGTCGAGCACCTGGGCGCCTTGCGCGGAGAGGGCCTCGAGCAGCCGGCTCTTGCCGCTGCCGGTGGCACCGGTGACGACGCGGAAGGCAAGGCGGCGCGGCAGTTCGGCCAGTTCCGCCACGACGTGGCGGCGCCAGGACTTGTAGCCGCCCTCGAGGGTGCAGGCCGGCCAGCCGATCTGGCGCAGCACGTGGCCCATGGCGCCGCTGCGCTTGCCGCCGCGCCAGCAATAGACGAGCGGCCGCCACTCGCGCGGCCGCTCGAGGAAGCGCCGCTCGATGTGCTCGGCGATGTGGCGGGCGACCAGGGCCGCGCCGAGCTTCTTGGCGGCGAAGGGCGAGTCCTGCTTGTAGAGCGTGCCGACGCGGGCGCGCTCCGCGTCGGAGAGCACCGGGCAATTGACCGCGCCGGGGATGTGGTCATCGGCGAACTCGGCGGGCGAGCGCACGTCGATGATCTCGTCAAATTCGCCGAGCTGTGTTACGTTCGCGACACCCTGTGTTTTCATCGTTTTCATGGACATCAAACTCACCCAATTCTCCCACGGCGGCGGCTGCGGCTGCAAAATCGCGCCGGCCGTGCTGACCGAGCTGCTCGCCGACACGCCGTTGCGCCAGATGCCGAAGGAGCTCCTCGTCGGCACCGAGACCGCCGACGACGCGGCGGTCTACAAGCTCAACGACGAGCAGGCCATCGTCGCCACCACGGACTTCTTCACGCCGATCGTGGACGATCCCTACGACTTCGGCCGCATCGCCGCCACCAACGCCATCTCCGACATCTATGCCATGGGCGGGCGGCCGATCATGGCCCTGGCGGTGGTCGGCATGCCGCTCGACAAGCTGCCGCTGGAAGTGATCCGCAGGATCCTCGCCGGCGGCGAGTCGGTCTGCGCCGCGGCCGGCATCCCCATCGCCGGCGGCCATTCCATCGACGTGCTGGAGCCGATCTACGGCCTGGTGGCGCTCGGCCTGGTGCACCCGAAGCGCGTGAAGAGGAACAGCGGCGCGAAGGCCGGCGACGTGCTGATCCTCGGCAAGCCGCTCGGCGTCGGCATCCTCTCCGCCGCGTTGAAAAAAGGCCTGCTCACGCCCGAAGGCTACGCCACGATGGTCCGCCACACGACCCAGCTCAACACGCCCGGCACGCGCCTGGCGGAGCTCGACGGCGTGCATGCCCTGACCGACGTCACCGGTTTCGGCCTGGCCGGCCATCTGCTGGAAATCTGCCGCGGCTCGAAGCTGTCCGCCGCGCTGCGCTTCGCCGACCTGCCGCTGATCCCCGAGGCGGTCGGTTTCGTCAAGGAAGGCATTGCCACCGGCGCCTCGACCCGCAACTGGAACGGCTACGGCGCCGAGGTGATCCTCCCTCCCGGCGCGCCGGATTGGCAGCAGAAGATTCTCACCGACCCGCAGACCAGCGGCGGTTTGCTGATCGCCTGCGCTCCCGAGACGGCTGCCGAAGTGCTGGCCGAGTTGCACGGCGCCGGTTTTGCCGAGTCGCGCGCCATCGGCCGGCTGGAGGCGGGTACGCCCGGGCTCGCCGTCACTTGAGCAGCGGGCGCAAGGCCTTCCAGACGTTGTCGAGGATGATCGGCTGGGCCGCGGCGACCGGATGGATGTTGTCGGGCTGGAACAGCTCGCGCCGCTCCGCCACCCCCTCGAGCAGGAAGGGCACCAGTGCCGCCTTGCGGCGGCGCGCCAGTTCGGCGTAGCTGCGCTCGAAGGCCTGGATGTAATCGGGGCCGTAGTTGGGGGGCAGCCGCATGCCGGCCAGCACGACGCGGGCCTTGCGCGCCTGGGCGGCATCGAGCATGGCCTCCAGGTTGTCGCGCAGGGCCGCCACCGGCAGGCCGCGCAGGCCGTCGTTGCCGCCCAGGGCGATGATGACGATGTCCGGCTTGGCCCGGTCGAGGGCGGCGCCGAGGCGGCTGCGCCCGCCCGCCGTGGTGTCGCCGCTGATGCTGGCATTGACGACGCTATAATCCAGGCGCTCCGCGCGCAGGCGCCGCTCCAGCAGCGCCGGCCAGGACTGGCCCTGGGCCAGGCCGTAGCCGGCCGACAGGCTGTCGCCGACGACGAGGATGCTGCCCGCCGCCTGGGCGGCGAACGAGAACAGAAAAATGAATCCCGCAGAGATGAACTTCATTGACGCAACGGCCCCCATGATCGAAGCCATCGGACTGGGCAAGGAAGTGCCCAGCGGCGACGGCCGGCTGGTGATTCTGCACGAGATTTCCTTCAAGGTCATGGCCGGCGAGGCGGTGGCCATCGTCGGCGCCTCGGGCTCGGGCAAATCGACGCTGCTTGGACTGCTGGCCGGCCTCGATGTTCCGACCCGGGGCCGCGTGCGACTGGCCGGGCAGGATCTGTTCGGCTTGAGCGAGGATGCGCGCGCCTCCCTGCGCGGCGCCATGCTGGGCTTCGTCTTCCAGTCCTTCCAGCTGCTGCCGGCGCTCAGTGCCCTGGAAAACGTCATGCTGCCGCTGGAACTGGCCGGCCGCAGCGGGGCGCGCGCCGACGCCGAGCAGATGCTCTCGCGCGTCGGCCTGGCGCAGCGACTCGGCCATTATCCGAAGCATCTTTCCGGCGGCGAGCAACAGCGCGTCGCCATCGCCCGGGCCTTCGCGGCCAGGCCGGGCCTGCTGCTGGCCGACGAGCCGACCGGCAACCTCGACGCTGCCACCGGCGCGGCGATCATCGACCTGATGTTCGCCATCAACGCCGAGCAGGGGACGACGCTGGTGCTGGTGACCCACGACGAGGCCATCGCCCGGCGCTGCAGCCGGGTGCTGAAGCTGAAGAGCGGGGAACTGGCTACCTGACCAGGCGGGCGCAGGCGACGCCGCTGCGCACCGCCGCTTCCAGCGTCGCCGGATAGTCGGAGGCGACGTAATCCCCGGCGATGAAAAAGTTGGCCAGCGGCGTTTCGGCCGCCGGGCGGCGCA
>JADLGU010000066.1 GCA_020849155.1 Rhodocyclaceae bacterium
AGACAACATTCGGCAGGAGAGGACAGCGCAGCGTGTCAAAGACTTTCTGGAAAACCGACTGGTTCATCGGCGTGGTCGTGAGCCTGGTCATGCTCTTCGCGGGCGGCGGCGAATTGCTGCAGAGCCTGGAGCGCAAGGCCTACGATCTGGGCGTCGGCGCCGTGTCGCGGACGCCCAGCGACAGGGTCGCCGTCATCGCCATCGACAAGCCCAGCATCGACAACCTCGGTCGCTGGCCCTGGTCGCGCGAAGTGCATGCCAAGATGATCGAGGGCTTGACGGCCGCCAAGGCCAAGGTCATCGCCTCGTCGGTTTTCTTCTCCGAGCCCCAGCTCGATCCGGGGCTGGCCTACATCAACAAGCTGATCGAGGTATATGGCCAGGCCGGCGGCGCGCCGCTGACCGGCGCGCCCGAGGCGCTGGCGGCGCAACTGCCGCCCCTGGGCCAGTTCGGTCCCTTGCTGGCCGAGGCCGAACAGAAGCTGAACACCGACCGGCGCATGGGCGAGGCGGTGGCCAAGGCCGGCAATGTCGTGCTGCCGATGCTGTTCCGCCTGGGCGAGCCGCGTGGTCGTCCCGACAAGCCGCTGCCCGACTACATCAAGAAGAACGCCATCAGCCAGGTCGAGAAGGGCGAGGACGCGCCGCTGCTGACTTCGGACGTCGAGGCGCCAGTGGTGCCGTCGCTCGGCGCCGGGGCGGCCGCCATCGGCCACCTCAACGTCAATCCGGACGTGGACGGCGGCATCCGCACCGAACCGCTGGTGCTGGCCCACTTCAACGAGATCTACCCCTCGCTTTCGCTGATGATCGCGGCCAAGTACCTCAACCTCGGCGTCGCCGACATCCAGGTCAAGCTGAGCGACTCGGTGCGGCTGGGGAACCTGAAGATCGGCACCGATCCGGTCATGCAGATGAACACCTTCTTCTACAAGGACGTCGACGCCAAGCCGGCCTTCCAGGTGGATTCCTTCTTCGACGTGGCCAGCGGCAAGATCCCGCTCGAAAAGTACAAGGACAAGATCGTGCTGATCGGCCCCACCGCGGCCGGCATCGGCAGCATCTTCGTCACCCCGGTGTCGCCGGCCATGCCGGCGGTGCTGATGCAGGCCCACACCGTGTCGAGCATCCTGCAGGAGCATTTCTTTGTCGTGCCGACCTGGGGCTGGATGGTCGAGCGGCTGGCCTTCCTGCTGGTGGCCGGCTACCTGATCGCGCTGCTGCCGCGCCTGAAGGCGGGCATGGGGGCGGGCGTGACGGCCGGCCTGCTGGTGCTGCTGGTGGCGGCGCATTTCGTGCTGATGACGACCCAGCTGATGTGGCTGCAGCTGATGGTGCCGGCAACCCTGCTGCTGGTCGGCCATGCGCTGCTGACCACCAAGCGCTTCCTGGTCACCGAACGGGGCAAGGAGAAGTCGGAGGCCGAGTCGGCCGAGTCGAACCGCATGCTGGGCCTGGCCTTCCAGGGACAGGGCCAGCTCGACATGGCCTTCGACAAGTTCCGCAAGTGCCCGATGGACAACGCGGTCATGGAGAACCTCTACAACCTGGCGCTGGATTTCGAGCGCAAGCGCCAGTTCAACAAGGCCGAGTCGGTGTTCCGCTACATGGCCGACTTCAATCCCAAGTTCCGCGACCTGGAGCAGAAGCTGAGCCGCGCCAAGGCCATGTCCGAGACGGTGATCCTGGGCGGTGGCGGCGGTCGCACCAGCGCCCAGGGCACCATGATCCTCGAGGGCGGCCAGGTCGAAAAGCCGAGGCTGGGCCGCTACCAGGTGGAGAAGGAGCTGGGCAAGGGCGCCATGGGGGTGGTGTACCTCGGCCGCGACCCGAAGATCAACCGGGTGGTGGCGATCAAGACCATGGCGCTGTCGCAGGAGTTCGAGGAGGACGAGCTGAAGGACGTCAAGGAACGCTTCTTCCGCGAGGCCGAGACGGCCGGCCGCCTGAACCACCCGAACATCGTGACGATTTTCGACGCCGGCGAAGAGCACGACCTGGCCTACATCGCCATGGAGTTCCTCAAGGGCAAGGACCTGGTGCCTTACACCAAGGCCGGCAACCTGATGCCGCTGGCCAAGGCGATGGACGTCGTCGCCCGCGTCGCCGACGCGCTGGCCTACGCCCACCAGAACAGCGTGGTGCATCGCGACATCAAGCCGGCCAACATCATGTACGAGCCGGAGTCGGATGCGGTGAAGGTGACCGACTTCGGCATCGCCCGGATCACCGATTCCTCGAAGACCAAGACCGGCATGGTGCTGGGCACCCCCAGCTACATGTCGCCCGAGCAGCTGGCCGGCAAGAAGATCGACGGCCGCTCGGACCTGTTCTCGCTCGGCGTCATGCTGTTCCAGATGGCCTGCGGCAAGCTGCCTTTCGAGGGCGAATCGATGGCCCAGCTGATGTTCAAGATCGCCAACGAGCCGCACCCGCACATCCGCGAGGTGAATCCGCAGGTTCCCGAGTGCCTGGCGGCGATCGTCGACCGGGCGCTGGCCAAGGACAACGCGCAGCGCTACCAGACCGGCGCCGAGATGGCGGCCGACCTGCGCGCTTGCATGGGGCTGAGCGCCGGCGCGACCGGCGCCTCGCCCCAGGTCGATTTCAATCTCTGAGAGGGACGAGAGGAAGATGGACCTCAGCCAGGCTCTGCAGATGGTCAGTCGCTCGGACGCGGGCATGGTGCGCTCGCATAACGAGGACGCGGTGTTCATCAACGCGCCGATGGGCCTGGCCATCCTGGCCGACGGCATGGGCGGCTACAACGCCGGCGAGGTGGCGAGCGGGATGGCGACCACGCTGCTCGGCACCGAACTGGAAAAAGCCTTCCAGAAGACCGCGCCGCACCAGCAGGAGGCCTCCGGCAAGCTGCACTCCCATGCCGTGCTCGAGGCCGAGATCGCCCGGGCCAACACCGCCATCTACCAGGCCGCGCAAAGCCAGCCCCAGTACGCCGGCATGGGCACGACCCTGGTCACGGCGGTGTTCTACGACAACATGATGACCGTCGCCCACATCGGCGATTCGCGGCTCTACCGCCTGCGCGGCGGCGAGTTCCAGGCCATCACCCGCGATCATTCCCTGTTGCAGGAGCAGATCGACAGCGGCATGATTACGGCCGAGGAGGCGCGCCACTCGCAGAACAAGAACCTGGTGACGCGGGCCCTGGGCGTGGATCCGGTGGTGGAACCGGAGATCCGCGATTACGATACGATGCCGGGAGACGTCTACCTGCTGTGCTCCGACGGCCTCAACGACATGGTCGAGGACGAGGAGATCGCCCTGACCCTGCAGGCGCTCTCGGCCAACCTCGAACTGGCGGCGACGCAGCTGGTGCAGACTGCCAACGACAGCGGCGGCCGGGACAACGTGTCGGTGGTGCTGGTGCGCATTTCGCGCGAATATCCGGCGGCGCGCAGCTGGTGGGCGCGCCTGCTGCAATGGTTCAGATGACTTGACGGGAAGGACGCAACATGGCTGCTAAGCTGATCCTAAGCATGGACGGGCTGGTGCTCAAGGAAATTCCGCTGACCAAGGAGCGGACGACCATCGGGCGCAAGCCGCACAACGACATTCAGATCGACAACCTGGCCATCAGCGGCGAGCATTCGGTGATCGTGACGATCCTCAACGATTCCTTCCTCGAGGACCTGAACAGCACCAACGGCACCTACGTCAACGGCCAGCCGATCAAGAAGCATTTCCTGCAGAACAGCGATGTCATCGAGCTGGGCAAGTACAAGCTCAAATACCTCAACGAGACGCCTTCGCAGACAACCGCCGCCGATTTCGAGAAGACCATGGTGCTGCGGCCCGACCTGATGAAGAAGACGGCGGAGCAGACCGCGGCCAAGGCCGTCTCGCCGACCGACACCCAGGTCGGCATGAAAGCCATCGACACCCATACCAACGTGGCCCCGCCGCCGCAGGCCGCCGCGCCGGCTGCAGCCCCCGCCGCGGCGCAGGTCAGCGGGGCGATCCAGATCCTCACCGGCGCCAATGCCGGCAAGGAGCTGGAACTGACCAAGAACCTCACCACCCTCGGCAAGCCGGGCGTCCAGGTCGCCGTCATCACCCGCCGGCCGCACGGCTATTTCATCACCCACGTCGAGGGCGCCAACTTCCCGGTGGTCAACGGCGCCACCCTGGATGCCCATCCGCGGGAGCTGAAGGACCATGACGTGATCGAGCTGGCCGGCGTGAAGATGGAGTTCTTCATCAAGAGCTGAGCGGGTTGTCGGCAACAGCGACGGCGCCGCAGCGTGATTTAATTCCTGCCGCCGCCAGGCGAAACTCCCTAGAATTCCCCTTCCAGGGACGGCCAGAAAGGGAGCGGTTTTGAAGCAGCACATCGTCAGATACGCGCTCGGGCTGGTCGTGCTGCTGCTCCTCCTCGGGCATGCGGCGCGCTTCTACCAGGTCGGTTTCATCAACCGGCTCGACGCGATCATCTACGACACCAAGGTCCGCCTGACCATGCCGCAAAGCGTGGACAGCCGGGTGGTCATTGTCGACATCGACGAGAAGTCGCTGGGGGAGTTCGGCCGCTGGCCATGGGGCCGGGACCGGGTTTCCCAACTGATCAAGAAGCTCTTCGACCAGCACGGCATCGCCCTGCTGGGGTTCGACGTGGTCTTCGCCGAGCCAGACGACAGTTCCGGACTGAAGGTCCTGGAGGGGCTGGCCCGGGGCGAACTGAAGGAGAGCCCTACCTTCCAGACGGCCCTCAGGGAACTGCGCCCGCAGCTCGACCATGACCGGCTGTTCGCCGAGACCCTCAAGGGGCGCCCGGTGGTGCTCGGCTATTACTTCTCCACCCGCAGCGACGGCGTCTCCAGCGGCGCCGTGCCGGCGCCGGTGCTGCCGGAGGGCAGCTTCACCGGCCGCAGCATCCCGTTCACCGTCTGGCAGAACTACGGCGGCAACCTGCCCGAGTTCCAGCAGGCGGCCGGTTCCGGCGGGCATTTCAATCCCATCGTCGATTTCGACGGCATCTCGCGCCGGGTGCCCTTGCTGGCGGAGTACAAGGGCCAGTACTACGAGGCCCTGTCGCTGGCCATGGTGCGGGTGCTGCTCGGCCGGCCCAAGGTGGTCCCCTGGTTTCCCGACGACCGCTGGTTTTCCAGCAAGGGCTACCAGGGCATGGAGGCCATCGATCTGCCCACCGCCCAGGGCACGATGCGCATCCCGGTGGACGATGAAGTCTCCGCGCTGATCCCCTACCGCGGCTACCAGGGCAGCTACCGCTATTATTCGGCCGCCGACATCCTCGCCGACCGGGTCAAGCCCGGCGAGTTGAAGGGCAGGATCGCCCTGGTCGGCACCACCGCGCCGGGCCTGCTCGACCTGCGCGCCACGCCGGTGGGGGAGGCCTACCCGGGGGTCGAGATCCACGCCAACCTGATCACCGGGATGCTCGACGGCGCGATCAAGTTGAAGCCGCCCTATGTGCTGGGCGCCGAGGTGGTCCTGCTGCTGCTGGCGGGCGCGGTCATGGTGCTGCTGCCCCTGCTCTCCCCCCTGCGCGCCACCCTGGCGGCGCTGCTGGTGCTGCTGCTGGTCGTCACCGCCAACCTGGTTTTCTGGCATTACGGCAACCTGGTGGTCCCGCTCGGATCGAGCCTGCTGATGGTGCTGGCGCTGTTCGCCCTCAACATGTCCTACGGCTACTTCGTCGAGTCGCGCGCCAAGCGGCAGTTCACCGAGCTGTTCGGCCAGTATGTCCCGCCCGAGCTGGTGGAGGAGATGAGCCGCAATCCAGAGTCCTACAGCATGGAAGGCCGCAAGGCCGAGCTGACGGTGCTGTTCTCGGACGTGCGCGGCTTCACGACCATCTCCGAGGGCCTCAGCCCGGAGGACCTGGTGCGGCTGATGAACATCTACCTGACGGCCATGACCGAGCTGCTGCGCAAGAACCGCGGCACCGTCGACAAATACATCGGCGACGCGGTGATGGCCTTCTGGGGCGCGCCGGTGGCCGATGCCGAGCATGCCCGCCATGCGGTGATCACGGCCATGGAGATGCAGGCGGCGCTGCCGGCGGTGAACCGCAGCCTGGCCCAGCACGGCTGGCCGGAATTGCACATTGGCGTCGGGGTCAATACCGGCGAGATGACGGTCGGCGACATGGGGTCGTCGGTCCGCCAGGCGTATACTGTGATGGGCGACGCGGTGAACCTGGGGTCGCGGCTGGAAGGGATCACCAAGCAGTACGGGGTCGACATCCTGGTGGGCGAGACGACCCGCAAGGCCATCAAGGACATCGTCTTCCGCGAGGTCGACCGGGTCCAGGTCAAGGGCAAGGAGGAGCCGGTCGCCATCTACGAGCCGCTCGGCCTGGAAGGCGAGGTCGGCAAGGCCGTGCAGGAGGAGCTCAAGCTGTGGAACCAGACGCTGCGGCATTACCGCGCCCAGGAATGGGACCAGGCCGAGGTGGCGCTGCTCAACCTGAC
>JADLGU010000067.1 GCA_020849155.1 Rhodocyclaceae bacterium
ACTTCGCGCGCGGCTGCATCCGCCGGCTGCGCAGCGGCGACGTGGCGCCGGCCGACCTGATCGAGCCGCTCGAGGAGGTCTGCGAGCAGGCGGAGCGCGCCGGCGAGATCATGCGCCACGTGCGCGATTTCGTCCGCAAGAGCGAGCCGAGGATGACCGCCGTCGACATCAACCAGGTGGTGCGCAGCATGGTCAAGTTCACCGAACTCGAAGCGCGCCAGCATGAAACCATCGTGACGCTCCAGTTGGCGCCCCAGCAGCCCCGGGTGTGGGCCGACTCCATCATGATCGAGCAGGTGATCTGCAACCTCGTGCGCAACGCCATGGAGGCGATGGCCGAGACGCGATCGATGCGCCGCGAGGTCATGATCCGCACCGTGCCGCACGGCGAGGATGCCATCGAAATCGAGGTCATCGATACCGGCCCCGGCATCGACGAGGCGGTCATCGACCAGGTCTTCGACCAGTTCTTCACCACCAAGCCGGAAGGCGTCGGCATGGGCCTGTCGATCAGCCGCTCGATCGTCGAGTCGCACGGCGGCAGCATCCGCGCCGAATCGCGGGCGGGCGGCGCCACCTTCCGCTTCACCCTGCAGGCCATACCGCTCAGATTGAGCAACGATGAGCGACGCTACAGTCTTCATAGTTGACGACGACCAGGCTGTCGCCCGCAGCCTGCGCTGGCTGATCGAGACGGTGCGGCTGAAGGTCGAGACCTTCGCCTCCGCCCAGGCGTTTCTCGACGGCTACGATGCCGCGAAGCCGGGTTGCCTGGTGCTCGATGTGCGCATGCCGGGGATGAGCGGCCTGGAGCTGCAGGAACGTCTCGCCGCGCGGCGCACCCACCATGTGCCGATCATCTTCATCACCGGCCACGGCGACGTGCAGATGGCGGTGCGCGCCGTTCAGGCCGGCGCCTTCGATTTCGTCGAGAAGCCGTTCAACGACCAGGACCTGCTCGACCGCATCCAGCGCGCCATCGCCTTCGACACCGAGCAGCGCGTCAGGGAAGGACAGCGCGCGCAACTGCGTGCGCTCTTCGACAGCCTGACGCCGCGCGAACGCGAGGTGCTCGACCAGGTGGTGGAAGGCCTGTCCAACAAGGCCGTCGCCAACGCGCTCGGCCTCAGCGCGAAAACCGTGGAAGTGCATCGCGCCAAGGTGATGGAAAAAATGCATGCGCGATCGCTCTCCGACCTGGTGAAGATGGCCATGCAGAATCAGGCGCCGTAGCGCAGGGACTGACTTTTGCGCTGCGGTGGCAGGTCGGTGCAGCTGCCGTGGGCGAGGCTGGCGGCCAGGCCGACCGTCTCGCCCAGCGTCGGATGCGGATGATGGATGTCGCGGCCGATGGCGGCGGCGTCGCAGCCGCGGCTGACCGCCAGGGCGATCTCGCCGATCATGTCGCCGGCGCCGGGGCCGGCGATGGCGCCGCCCAGCAAACGCCCGCCCGCCCGCTCGAAGATCAGCTTGGTCATGCCGTATTCGGCGCCGTTGGCGATGGCGCGCCCCGAGGCGGACCAGGGAAAGCGCGCCACCTCCACCGCCATGTCTTGGCGCCGCGCCTCATCCTCGGACAGGCCGACCCAGGCCACCTCGGGCAGGGTGTAGGCGACACCGGGGATCAGCGAGTCGTCGTGGCGGCTGGCCATGCCGGCGGCGGCTTCGGCCGCGACGTGGCCCTGATGCACCGCCTTGTGCGCCAGCATCGGCAGGCCGGCGATGTCGCCGACGGCGTAGATGTGTGGTACGTTGGTCGCCATGCGGGCATTCACCGGAATGAAGCCGGTCTCGCTCACTGCCACCCCCGCCCGCTCGGCGTCGAGGCGCTGGCCGTTCGGCTTGCGCCCGACCGACTGCAGGATCAGGTCGTAGCGCTGGGCATCCGCCGGCGCCATGTCGCCCTCGAAGCGTACCCAGACGCCCTCTTCGTCGGCATGCGCCGCCACGCTGCGCGTGCGCAGCATAATGTTGTCGAAACGATGGCGGTTGCGCACTTCCCAGATGCGCGCCAGGTCGCGGTCTGGGCCGGGCATCAGGCAATCCTGCATCTCCACCACGTCGAGGCGCGCGCCGAGGGCCGAGTAGACCGTGGCCATCTCCAGGCCGACGATGCCGCCGCCGATCACCAGCATGCGGCGCGGGCGCCGGCGCAGTTCCAGCGCGCCGCTGGAATCCACGATGCGTTCGTCCTTCGGCAGGAAGGGCAGGTGGATCGGGTGAGAGCCGGCGGCGATGATGCATTTCCTGAAGCGGATTGCCTGGCGGCCTTCGGCGCTCTCCACTTCCAGGCAGTGGGCGTCGCGGAAGCGGCCGCTGCCGTTGACGATGCGCACCTTGCGCGCACGGGCCATGCCGGCCAGGCCGCCGGTGAGCTGGCCGACTACCTTGTCCTTGTGCGCGCGCAGCGCGGCGAGATCGATCTCGGGCGGATGGAAGCGGATGCCGGCACCGGCCAGCCCGTTCGCCTCCTCCATCGCCGCCGACAGGTGCAGCAGCGCCTTCGACGGGATGCAGCCGACGTTGAGGCAGACGCCGCCCAGCGCCGCATGGCGCTCGACCAGCAGGGTGTCCATGCCGAGGTCGGCGGCGCGGAAGGCCGCCGAATAACCGCCCGGACCGCCGCCGAGCACCAGCATCTCGCACTCGATCTCTTCAGGCTGCGCCGGCGCTTTCGATTGTGTGGCGGCAAAGGCCGCGAACAAAGAAAAACGAGGTGGCGCGGAGGGAAGTGCGCCACCTCGCAAAGGCTGACTTTTCGGCCGCTGCTCCAGGCTTTCCTCGATGACGGCGACGACGTGGCCGGCGGCTACCGCCTCGCCCGGCGCGACGCGCACCTCGACCACGGCGCCGTCGACCGGCGCCGGCACGTCGAGCGCGGCCTTGCCCGACTCCACCGTCACCAGAGTGTCGTCGGCCCAGACGGCGTCGCCGGGCTTGACGTGGACTTCGGCGACCGACAGGTCGCCCTTGTCGCCGACGTCGGGTACGGTGACTTCGTGCAGCCGCGCCACGGCCGTCCTCAGGCCGCCACCGTCACGCTGTTGATCGTCACCCTGCCCGTTACCTCGATCGGGCGCACCAGGGTGTCGAGCACCGGGCAGTGGGACTCGACCGCCTCGACCAGCTTGCGCAATTCCTCCTCGGACGCGGGGCTCTTCAGCGTCGTCTCGTAGGTGATCTTCTGGTAACCGGGCGGGATGGCGGGGTCCATGCCGAACAGGCCCTTGAGGTCCAGCGAGCCCTTCAGGTTCACCTTCACCTCGTCGAGCCGGATGCCCATCATCGAGGCCATCGCCGAGTACATGATTTCCTGGCAGGCGCCGAGCGAAACGAGCAGCAGCTCGACCGGGTTGGCGCCCTTGTCCTGACCGCCCAGTTCCGGCGGCTCGTCCACGACGATCGGCGCGAAGTTGCGCACGTTGCCCGTGCAGCGCACGTCTTCCACCAGCGCCGTCTGCGCCTCGAACACGACGCGCGACATGACGGGATTGTCCTGGATGCCCTTGACAGTCTTACTCAAAGCCTCTTTCAGGGATTGCTGCGACATGATCGGTCTCCTCCTGATGGTTGTCGGAATCGGCAACTGCGTGGGTTGCCCGTCGGAGAATGTGCGGCAAGCCGTCACGAAAAACCATCGGGGCGTTGCCCACGCCAGGTACGGAAAGACCCTAGGCCAGATAGTGGTCAACCAGCAGCGCCGCGAAGAGCAGGAAGAGATAGGTGATCGACCAGCGGAAGCTCGCCTGCGCGGCGCGATCGCTGTAACGGCGCAGCAGGCGCCAGGCGTGGGCGATGAAGATGCCGTTCAGGACCAGCGCCGCCGCCAGGTAGAGCCAGCCGCTCATGCCGATGGCGAAGGGCATCAGCGTCACCGCGGTCAGTCCCAGGGTGTAGGCGAAGATGCAGCGCAGCGTGTAGGCGCGGCCGTACACCACCGGCAGCATCGGCAGCTTGGCGTCGGCGTACTCGTGCGCGCGATACAGCGCCAGCGACCAGAAATGCGGCGGCGTCCACACGAAGATGATGAGGAACAGCAGCCAGGCCTCGCCCGGCGCCTGGCCGGTGACGGCGGCCCAGCCGA
>JADLGU010000068.1 GCA_020849155.1 Rhodocyclaceae bacterium
GCGGCCGACCAACGAGGACCGCATCGCCTACAGCTACTCGCGCGACGCCCTGCTGATGGTGGTCGCCGACGGCATGGGCGGCCACCTGCACGGCGAGGTGGCGGCGCAGATCGCCGTGCAGTACATCACCGAGTACTTCCAGCGCGAGGCCCGGCCGAAGCTGAAGGACCCCTTCCTGTTCCTCTCCGGGGGCCTCTCCAACGCCCACCACGCCATCCTCGACTACGCCGCCGACCGCTTCCTGCCCGAGGCGCCGCGCACCACCTGCGTGGCGTGCATCGTCCAGGACTCCATCGCCTACTGGGCCCATGCCGGCGACTCGCGCCTCTACGCCCTGCGCGGTGGGCGCGTCATCGGCCAGACCCGCGACCATTCGCGCGTGCAGCGCATGCTCGAGGACGGCCTGATCACCAGCGAGGACGCCACCCACCACCCGGCCCGCAACCGCATCTTCAGCTGCCTGGGCGGCGTCAGCCCGCCGCACATCGACTATTCGAAGAAGACGCCGCTGATGACCGGCGACATCCTCCTGCTGTGCAGCGACGGCGTCTGGGGGCCGCTGCCGAAGGATGTCATTCCCCGCGCCATGAGCACCGGCAACGTGCTGCAAGCCACCCCGGCCCTGATGAACCAGGCCGAGGCGCGCGGCGGCGCCAACGCCGACAACCTGTCGATGATCGCCATCCGCTGGGAGGACAACTATGCCGAGGACACCCTCGGCAGCGTGTCCACCAAGACCATGCCGGTGGACTCCTTCACCACCCAGATGGAAGCCTTCGCCAAGGCCCGCAAGGGCGCCCAGCCGCTGCCCAACCTGTCCGACGAGGACATCGAGCGGGCCATCCAGGAAATCAACTCCGCCATCAAGAAATACTCCAAATGAACACCGCAAACAGGCCCAGCGGCCGCCGCGCCGACGAGCTGCGCCGCGTGACGATCACGCGTCACTTCACCCGCCACGCCGAAGGCTCGGTGCTGGTCGAGTTCGGCGACACCAAGGTGCTGGTCACCGCCAGCGTCGAGGAGGGCGTGCCCGGCTTCCTGCGCGGCCTCGGCCAGGGCTGGCTCACCGCCGAGTACGGCATGCTGCCGCGCTCGACCCACACCCGCACGGCGCGCGAGGCCGCCAAGGGCAAGCAGAGCGGCCGCACGCTGGAGATCCAGCGCCTGATCGGCCGCTCGCTGCGCGCCGTCACCGACCTCGAGGCGCTGGGCGAGCGCACCCTGCAGATCGACTGCGACGTGCTGCAGGCCGACGGCGGCACCCGCACCGCCTCGATCACCGGCGCCTGCGTCGCCGCCCACGACGCCTTCGCCAAGCTGATCGCCGAGGGCAAGCTCGCGCGCAACCCGCTGCGCGAGTTCGTCGCCGCCGTCTCGGTCGGCGTCTACGACGGCGCCCCGGTGCTCGACCTCGACTACCCGGAGGATTCGGCCTGCGACACCGACATGAACGTGGTGATGACCGCCTCCGGCGGCTTCGTCGAGGTGCAGGGCACGGCCGAGGGGGCGCCCTTCTCGCGCGCCGAGATGGACGCGCTGCTCGGCCTGGCCGAGCGCGGCATCGCTCAATTGATTGCCGCGCAGAAGGCCGCCTTGGAAAAAACATGAGCCGCGGCGACCCGGCGAAACCGAATACGTCTTGCGCCGTGCCGCCGTGCCCGCCGTGGTGAAACGTTCTTACAATGTTCAATAAACTCGTCCTCGCCTCCAACAACCCCGGCAAGCTGCGCGAGTTCGCCGCGCTGTTCGCACCCTTCGAGATCGAGGTCCTGCCGCAGTCGGCCTTCGCCATCCCCGAGGCCGAGGAGCCGCACCACACCTTCATCGAGAATGCCCTGGCCAAGGCCCGCCATGCGGCGCAGCTCTCCGGCCTGCCGGCGCTCGCCGACGACTCCGGCCTGTGCGTGGCGGCGCTCGGCGGCGAGCCGGGCGTGCACTCGGCCTACTATGGCGGAAGGGAGGGCAGCCGCGCGGAGCGCGACGCGCGCAACAACGCCAGGCTGCTGGCTGCGCTGGACGGCCGGGCCGAGCGCCGCGCCCACTACTGCTGCGTCCTGGTGCTGGTGCGCCATGCGCAGGACCCGCAGCCGATCATCGCCGAGGGCGAGTGGCACGGCGAGATCCTGGCGGCGCCGCGCGGCGAAGGCGGCTTCGGCTACGACCCGCTGTTCCTCGTGCCGGCGGCCGGCTGCTCCGCGGCGGAGCTGCCGGCCGAGCGGAAGAACGTCCTCAGCCACCGCGCCCAGGCCTTCCGCCGGCTCGCCGAACGCCTGCGCGCGCCACGCTGATGGCGCGCCGCGTCGTCCCCATCGCCGCGGCGGGGCGGCCGCGCCCGGCGACGCTGCCGGCCCTGCCGACGCTGTCGCTCTATGTGCACGTCCCCTGGTGCCTGCGGAAATGCCCCTACTGCGACTTCAATTCGCACGAGGCGCGCGACGGCATCCCCGAACAGGCCTATCTGGCGGCGCTGATCGCCGACCTGGAGCAGTCGCTGCCGGCGGTGTGGGGCCGGCCGGTGACCAGCGTCTTCATCGGCGGCGGCACGCCGAGCCTGATGTCGGCCGAAACCGTCGACGCCCTGCTCGCCGCCGTGCGCGCCAGACTGACTTTGCTGCCCGGCGCCGAGATCACCCTGGAGGCCAACCCCGGCACGGCGGAGGCCGGCCGCTTCGCCGACTATCGCTCGGCCGGCGTGAACCGCCTCTCGCTCGGGGTGCAGAGCTTCAACCCGCGCCACCTCGCCGCCCTCGGCCGCATCCACGACGCCGGCGAGGCGCGCCGCGCCGTCGAACTGGCGCTGGAACACTTCGACAACGTCAACCTCGACCTGATGTACGCCCTGCCGGGACAAACGCTGGAGGAGGCGCGCGCCGACATCCGCGAGGCGGCGGCGCTGGGCACCCCGCACCTCTCGGCCTATCACCTGACGCTGGAGCCGAACACCGCCTTCCACCGCGCCCCGCCGCCGCTGCCCGATGCCGACCTGGCGGCGCGGATGCAGGACGCGGTCGAGGAAACCCTGGCCTGGCACGGCTACGGCCACTACGAGGTCTCGGCCTTCGCCCGGCCCGGCGAGGAGTGCCGGCACAACCTCAACTACTGGCTGTTCGGCGACTATCTCGGCATCGGCGCCGGCGCCCACGGCAAGCTCTCCACGCCGGACGGCATCCGCCGGGAGTCGCGCCCCAGGCAGCCGCGGGCCTACCTCCGCGCCGCCGAAAGCGGCCAGGCCGCCGAGGCGGCGCAGGCCGTGGCCGCCGCGGACCTGCCCTTCGAGTTCATGATGAACGCCCTGCGCCTGACGGCGGGCGTGCCGGCGCGATTGTTCTCCGAGCGGACGGGGCTGGCGCTGGCGGCGATCGCCCCGCAACTGGCAGCGGCGCGGGCGCGCGGCCTGCTCGAGGAGTCGGCCGAGCGCCTGGCGCCGAGCGCCCTCGGCCGGCGCTTCCTCAACGATCTGCTGCAGCTGTTCCTGCCCGATGGGCGGAGCATGCATAGCTAAAGTTGTTCTGGCGCATGGCGTCCCGCGGCCCGGCGCTCAATGTTGCAGGATCGATTCGGTGCGCTGCAGCCAGCCCTCGACCAGCGCCTCGCCGCCGCCGGCGAACTCCCCCCAGCGGCGCCTGACTTCGTGAACGATTTCGCCGACCTGCCAGCGCGACTCGCGCGCCATCAGCTGCATCTCGGCCAGCGCCACCGCGTCGTCCTCGATGCCGGCGGTCAGCGCCGCCAGCTCGTCGGGATGGAAGCCGGTCTCGAGCAGGGTCCGCTCCAGGTCGGTGACACGGCGCTCGACGAAGGCCACCCGCGGCGCCTCGGCCTCCGCCGGCGCGTCGACCCGGCAAGCCTGGTAGAGGCCGTGCCAGTGGCGGAACACCTCGGCCAGCTGGTCGAGCTGGGCCACCACCGCCTCGGCCGACACCTCGCCGTGACTGTCCAGCCCCTGCGGCTCGCCGCCGTGCAGCAGGCCGACCAGGTGGTCGATCAGCTCGCGGCTGAATTTGCGCCGGTTCATCTTCAGCATCACCGACAGGCGCGAGGCGCCGTGGGTGCGCCAGCTCTTTTCGAACAGGGTGGTGACCGCCTCGGCCAGCATCAGGATCTGGCCGATCGGGCCGATCTCCTCGCCCTTCAGGCCGCGCGGATAGCCGCTGCCGTCGAGGCGCTCGTGATGCTCGAAGACGGCGCTGCTGATCTCCGGGTGGAACAGCGGGTACTCCTGCAGGATCAGATAGGCCGTCATCGGGTGGGCGTAGACGTGGCGCAGCTCGGCGGCCTCGAGGCGGCGGCCCGGGCGCAGCAGCTCGGGGTCGATGTGCAGTTCGCCGATGTCGTGCAGCATGCCGGCGGCGGCGACGGTGGCCAGGTCGCGGTCGTTGAGGCGGCTCTTGATGGCCAGGAACAGCGCGATCAGGGTCATCTGCAGGCTGTGCTCGAAGACCTCCGGCCGCTGCTCGCGGGCCACCGTCAGCTTGAAGGCCAGCGGCGCCGACAGCGGCATGGCGTAGAAGGCGTTCAACAGCCGCTCGATGCCGGGCAGGGCCGAGCGGATCAGCTGGAAGCGTGGCTCGGCGTCGAGGATGGCGCGGGCCCGCTCGCGCAGGCCGGCCTGGGAGACGGCGCCGGCGACGGAGAGGCACTGGTCGATGGGCGGCAGCAGCTTGTGCTGCACCAGCTTCTCGCGGAAGGCCGAGTTGATGCGCGCGCCCTTGTCGATCAGCTTGATGCCGTTGCGGGTGAACAGCGCCTGGCTGGCGACCACCTCGTGGCTGTCGCCCAGCGCCGTGACGCTGTCGATGTAGTGCTCGTCGTAGTTCATGTCTTCCGGAAGACCAGGTCCCAGACGCCGTGCCCGAGCTTCAGACCGCGCGACTCGAACTTGGTTTGCGGCCGGTACTCCGGGCGGGGGGCGAAGCCGACGGCGGTGTTCTCCAGCCGCGGCTCGGCGGCCAGCACCGCCAGCATCTGTTCGGCATAGTCCCGCCAGTCGGTGGCCAGGTGCAGGATGCCGCCGGTTTTCAGGCGGTCGGCCAGCAGGGCGACAAAGTCGGTCTGCACGAGACGGCGCTTGTGGTGGCGTTTCTTCGGCCAGGGGTCGGGGAAGAAGATGTGGATGCCGTCGAGCGATGCCGGCCCGATCATGTCGCGCAGCACCTCGACGGCGTCGTGCTGGACCAGGCGCAGGTTGCCCAGCCCCGCCGCGGCGATCTGCTTGAGCAGGCTGCCGACCCCCGGGGTGTGCACCTCGATGCCGAGAAAATTCTTTTCCGGGTGCGCCGCAGCAATCGCGGCGGTGGTCTCGCCCATGCCGAAACCGATCTCCAGGATGGTCTCCGCCCGGCGCCCGAACAGCGCCGCGAAATCCAGCGGTTCCTTTTTGTATTCAACACCGTAGCGCGGCAGCAAGGCCTCGTGCGCGGCGGCCTGGGCGCGCGAGACGCGGCCCTGGCGGAGGACGTAGCTGCGGATCGGTCGGGGAATGTCCGGCATGAAAGTAGGCGACTCAAGTCGCCGGAAAAATTTCCGTTAAATCAGGGACGCAGAGTTTATCAGCTTGCCAGGGGAGCGTTTCGGGAAGCGCCATGACGTCACTCTATCAATCCAATCTGCCGCCGCTGGCCCGCCGCGTCGCCATCGTTTGCGCCGGCCGGGTGCTGGCCATCGCCCTCTGCGTTTTCGCCGGCTGGATGCTGGACAACGACGCCCTGCGGCGGGCTGGCTTGGGCGGCGTGGCGATGCTGCCGGACGCCGCCCTCGGCTTCCTGCTGGCGGCGCTGGCCATCGGCGCCCGCGCCGCCGGCCGGCGGCGCTGGACGCAGATCGTCTCGACCCTGGCCGCCGCCGCGCTCGGCCTGCTGGCCCTGGGCGAGTGGGCGGAAATCGCCGCCCACATCTCCATGGCCGGCGGCGCGCCCTTCCACTTCAGCCTGCTGCCCGAGCCGGACTACCAGCTGCCGGCTTCGCCGCAGGCCGCCTTCAGCCTGCTGCTGACCGCCCTGGCGCTGCTGCTGACCGGCCGCCGCTGGGGCTACGTCGGCCACGTCTCGGAATGGCTGGCCTTCGCCGTCTTCATCAGCAACCTGGTCGGACTGGCCGGAGTGATCTTCGGCGGGGTCGAGCTGCTGCACCTGCGCGGCTATGCCGCCGTGCCGATCGCGGCGCTGGTCGCCGGGCTGGCCCTGGGCATCGCCGTCCCGCTGGTGATCTGGGACCGCCAGGGGCTGGCCGGCCTGCTCTCCAGCAACAGCGGCGGCGGCATCATGCTGCGGCGCATGCTGCCGGCGGCGCTGGCGGTGCTGCTGATCGTCGCCGGCCTGCTGGCGCATGGCCTGCAGCAGGCGTGGTTCACCGCCCCGGTCGGCGGGGCGATCCTCGGCAGCGTGTCCTTCGCCGTGCTGTTCGTGCTGATGCTGCGCGCCGCGGTCGGCATCAACCGGCTGGAGGCCCGGAGCGAAGAGACCGCCCGCGCCGCCCTGCTGCGGGAGACCGAGGTGCAGCGGGTCAACCGCGCCCTGCGCCTGCTCTCGGCCGCCAACCAGGCGATGCGCGACGCCGGCAGCCAGATCGAGCTGCTGGAGGAGATCTGCCGCATCGTCATCGACGTCGGCGGCTACCGCTTCGCCTGGATCGGCTATGCCGAGAACGACGCGCAGAAGACCGTCACCCCGGTGGCCCAGGCCGGCTTCGACGGCGGTTCGCTGTCGGGCTCCTTCATCTCCTGGGACGCGGATTCGCCCAACGGCCAGGGCACCGCCGGTTCGACCATCCGCAGCGGCCAGCCCTGCATCGTCCGCAGCTCGGCCACCGACCCGCGCATGGCGCCCTGGCGGGAGACCCTGCTGGCGCGCGGCTTCGCCTCGCTGGCGGCCTTCCCCCTGCACATCGGCAAGGACGCCGGCGTGCTGATGATCTATTCGGCGGCGGAAAACGCCTTCGCCGAGGAGGAATGCGCCCTGCTGGAGAACCTTGCCGCCGACATCGGCCACGGCCTCGGCGCCCTGCGCGCCGCCGAGCACCGCGAGCAGGCCGAGGCCGCCCTGCGCCGCAGCGAATCCATCCTCGATCGCGCCCAGCACATCGCCCACGTCGGCAGCTGGGAATGGGACCTGGCCAGCCAGGCCGTGCACTGGTCGGACCAGATGTTCCGCATCTTCGGCTACGAGCCGGGCGACATCGCGCCGAACAAGGACGCCGTGATCGCCCGCACCCATGCCGACGACCGCGAGCGGGTCGCCGAGAGCATCCACGCCCTGGCCCAGGGCGAGGCGTCCTCGGTCGAGATCGGCCATCGGGTGGTCTGGGAGGACGGCGTGGTCCGCCACGTGAATATGCTGTGCGAGGCGGAGTTCCGCGACGGCCGGCCGGCGCGCATCATCGGCTCCACCCAGGACGTCACCAGCCAGGTGCGGCGCGAAATAGAGCAGCAGCGCACCAACCGGGCATTGCGCATGCTCTCCGCCATGACCCGGGCCGGCCGCGAGGCCGCCACGGAGCAGGATCTGCTGCAGCGCGCCTGCGACATCGTCGTCGACACCGGCGGTTATTCGTTCGCCTGGATCGCCGGCAAGGACCATGGCCCGGACAAGCGGGCCCCGCTGCTGGCCGGCGCCGGCGACCCGGCGATGCACGCCCGGGTCAGCGCCGGCATCGTCACCTGGGACGAGACCCAGCCCAGCGGGCTGGGCACGGTCGGACGGGTGCTGCGCAGCGGCCAGGCGTGCATCGTCCGCGACGTCCTCACCGACCCGCAATTCGCCACCTGGCGCGAGTTCGCCATCGAGATGAAATTCAGCGCCTGCGGTTCCTTCCCCCTGATGGTGGAAGGCAAGATCGAAGGGGCGCTGGTGATCAATGCCACCGACGACACCTTCGGCGAGGCCGAATGCGACCTGCTGGAGGATCTCGCCGGCGACATCGCCCACGCCCTCGCCACCCTGCGCGCCGAGGCCGGCCGCAACGAAGCGGAGGCCGCCCTGCGCCGCAACGAGGCCCTGCTCGGCCGCGCCGAGGCGCTCTCCCACGTCGGCAGCTGGGAGTGGGACATGCGCACCCAGGAGTTGCAGTGGTCGGAGGAGACCTACCGGATCCTCGGCCTGGAACCGTATACCGTGGAGCCACGGACGGATCTGGCCATGGAGCGCACCCATCCCGAGGACCGCGAATCCCTCAAGGCCATCCTCGAAGCGGTGATCAGCGGCGAGGCGCTTTCCGGCGAGCTGGAATACCGCGTCCTGCTGGAGGACGAAGAGATCCGCTGGGTGCACACCAAGGCCGAGATGGAATACCACGACACCGGCCCGCTGCGCATGACCGGCGTGCTGCAGGACATCTCCGAACGCAAGCGCTTCGAGCAGAAGCTCTCCGAGATGGCCAGCTTCGACAACCTCACCGGCCTGCCCAACCGCAACCTGCTCAACGACCGGCTCGGCCAGGCCCTGGCCCATGCCCGGCGCAACAATTCGCTGATGGCGGTCGGCTTCGTCGACCTCGACCGCTTCAAGGTGATCAACGACACCCTTGGCCACGATGCCGGCGACGAGCTGCTGAAGGAGATCGCCCGGCGCCTGTCCGGCACCCTGCGCAGCTGCGACACCGTGGCGCGCCAGGGCGGCGACGAGTTCGTGGTGGTGCTCACCGACCTGACCCGGCCGGAGGACGCCTCGGTGGTGGCGCAGAAGCTACTCGAGGCGCTGACCCCGCCGATGACCCTCAACGGCCGCGAGATCGTCCCCGGCGCCAGCCTCGGCTTCGCCCTCTTCCCGCAGGACGGCGACAGCCTGCAAGGCCTCCTCATGTCGGCCGACAAGGCCATGTACGCCGCCAAGCAGGCCGGCCGCGGCCAGTACCGCTTCTTCGACCCGGACATGAACCGCGCCGCCGCCGAC
>JADLGU010000069.1 GCA_020849155.1 Rhodocyclaceae bacterium
AGCTCCGATTCGATGCCCTCGTTGTAGGCCAGGATGTCGTAGCCGGCGAAGCCGCCCTCGCGGACGATGCGCTCGGCGTTGCGGCGGAAGGCCCGGCCGGCCTCGCCGTCGCCGCCGGTGCTGCGGAAGCGCTTGGAGCGCATGGCGATGCTGAAGGTGTCCTCGGAGACGCGCCGCAGCTCGCCCTCCCAGTTGGGGGCGAGCGGGTCGACGAAGTAGAAGATCGCCGCGCCGATCAGCATGTTCTCCAGCGACAGGCTGAAGTTCGGCGTCAGGCGCAGGCTGGCGTTGGGCACCAGCGAAGTGGCGGGCAGCGAATACTTGGTGGCGCCGCTGCCGTCGGTGCTGCGCGCGATGGCGCCGGCGTCGAGGGCGTCGCTGACGTTCTGCGCTGTGTGGTAGCAGCCGCCCAGGGCCAGGGCCAGGAGGGCAAAAGTCGGTCTGCGCAGCACGGCGAAAAACTCAGACATAGTTGAACAGCGACAGGCCGCTGACCTTGAGGAAGGACTTCTGCGCCGCTTCGAGATAGGTCTGCTGCTGGGTGAGCTCGGTGACGGCGGCGGCATAGTCGACATCCCGCAGCCGGGACAATGTCTCTTCGTAGTTGATATTCAGATCCTCTGCTGCACTGGCCAGCGCATCGATCTCGTTCATGCGCGAGCCGATGGCGGCGCGCACGCGCAGCAGGTTGTCCTGCGCCTGATCGAGGTTGCTCAGCGCGAAACCGATCCGGTTGGCGAGCAGGGTGTTGCCGCTGGCGGCACCGGTGCCGGCTTCCAGGGCGTTGATCAAGTTGCCGAGTGTGGCGAACAGGCTCTGGCTGCTGCTGGCATCGATGTCGAAGCTGTCGCCGTTGGCCGGATTGCCGGTGATCACCACCCTGGCGCCGAAGTCGAAGGCCGGCTCGGCGCCCTGGTTCTTAAGTATGATCGCCTGCCCTGGCGTAAAGACCCTCGGATAGGGGGCCGCCGCCGGGGCCGCTCCGGTAAGCAGTGAGTTGCCGCTGACATTGTCGATGATGTCGTAGGTCGTCGTGCCGGCGCTAACGGCGAATACGATGCTGAAATCCTTGTTGTTGCCGGCGCCGTTCCACAGCGCCGGATCCGTCACGGTGCCGGCATCGATGATGCCCGCGCCGGCGTTGCCGGCGGTCACCGAGGTGGCGAACTCGCCATTGCCGTTGCGGATGCGCATGAACACCTCGTTGCCAGAGTCGCTGACCGCGATCTGCCGCGAAGAGGCCACTTGCAACAAGCGCTGGCCCTCGTCGCCGGCATAGGTCACTCCGCTGGCCACCGAGCCGGAGAATGGGGTGGTGCCGCTCATGTAGCCGGAAAACAGGTGTTGGCCGCTCGCGTCGGTGGCATTGGCCAGCCCGACCAGTGCGTCGAAGCGCTGCCGCAGATCGGCGGCGATGCTCTGCCTGTCGCGGTCGGCAAGTGCCCCGTTGCCGCCCTGCACGGCTAGGGCGCGAACATGATGGACGAGCTCGCCCACCGCCGCCAGGTTGGCTTCCACCAGGCCCAGCGTTTCGCCGGCCGCCTTCTGGTTTGTCCGGTAGAGCGCATTGGTGTCGCGCGATTGCTCGACCTCCAGTGCGCGGGCGGCGGCGACCGGATCGTCGGCAGGGGTGAGAATGCGCCTGCCGCTGCCCAATTGCTGCTGGGTGTGCAGCAGCGACGAGGTCTGCTTCTGGATCGAAGCCAGACCGGCATCGTAGATCATCGCGCTCGAAACACGCATCGCTATCTCCCGATATCCAACAACATGTCGAACAACCTGGAGGCGATGTCGATCATCTTGCCAGAAGCCTGGTAGGCCTGCTGGTAGCGCAACAGGTTGGCCGCCTCTTCGTCGAGGTTCACCCCGGATAGCGATTCGCGCGACTCTTCCGCCTGTTTGACGATGCTTTCCTGCGCGGTGATGGTCACCTCGGTTTCGCGCGTCTTGTTTCCGACGTCACTGACGATCTGGGCATACGCCGACTGGTAACTCGCGGTGCCGCCGGCCAGCGTGCTGACCGTCTGCAGCCCCGCCAGCAGCAGAGCATTGCGGTTGTCGGAGACGACGGCGCCGTTAGCCGAGACAGTGAAAACGTCCCCGGCAGCCGGGGTGCCGCTGATCTGGATGGTCCAGCCGTTGTAGCTGATGTTGCCGCCGGCGCTGTAGGCCACGTTGGCCGGATTGCCGGTGCCGACTCCGACGACATCGAAGGTGGTCGGCGGATCGTCGAAGGTAATGGTGACCGTCTGGGTCAGGTTGGCGTTCACCGGCGGTGGCGGATTCACGCTGCCGGCGCTGACCGCCCCAGTTCCCGTGTTGGCATTGCTCGCCGCGGTGCGGAACGGGGCCGCAGCGGCGATGCTGCGCGCGTCGGTCAGCGTCACGGAAATGTCGCCGGCGGCGGTGCGCGTCGGCTGGATCAGGAAGGTGTCGCCGGCGCTGCCCGCGCCGGCGGCAAGACTGATGGTCAGGCCATCCACCGTCTGCGGCAGCGCAACGGCCGAGAACAGCGTGGCGTTGTCCGACAGGCGCAGCAAGGTGTAGTTGCCGCCACCGTCGGCGGTAAGGCGGTAGTCGCTGGTGGTCAGACTGGCGACGCTGGCCACCGCCACGCCGATCACAGCAGTGCCGCCGTTGGCCGGGTTGTTCGGATAGAGCACCTGCGGCACGGGCGCGCTGAAGAAGTTGCCGCCGATGGCGCCGGTCAGATCCTGGCCGAGCCGGTGCTGGGCATTGAAGGTCTCGGCCAAGCCGATGGCGATGCGGCCGAGGGCGTTCTGCGCCGAATCCAGGCTGGCGCTGCGGAAGGCCAGCAGGCCGCCGAGCGTCCCGCCGGTGACCAAGCTCTCCGGCAGCGCTGCCGTGCCGCCGCCCAACAGCGCGATGCCCACGGTCGTGCGCGAAGCGTCCTCGTTCGACTGCACGGCCGCCATGCGGAAGGACTGGGTGCCGACCACCAGCGGCTGCCCGTTGCCGACGAAGACGCTCAGGCTGCCATCGGCCTCGGCCACAGTGGTGACGCGCACCTCCAGGTTGAGCTGGGCTAGCAGCTGGTCGCGCTGATCGAGCAGATCGTTGGGCGGCTGTCCCGGGCCCGCCGCCTGCGCCAGGATGATCCGCTGGTTCATCTCGGCGAGCTGGGTCGAATAGGCGTTGATGTTGGTGATGGTGCTGGCGATCTGGGTATCGACGCCGTCGCGGATCTCGTTGAGGCGGCTGTCCACGCTCTGAAAACGCCCAACCAGAGCCTGGGCCAGAGAAAGCATCGACTGGCGCGCCGGAAGCGAGGCCGGACTGGCTGCGACTGCATGCACGCCGCCGAAGAAATCGTTGAGGGCCGAGGACAACCCCGCGCTCGGATCGGCGAGCAGGCCGTCGATCTGACGGATCTGGTCGGCGTAGGCGTTGAGCTCCGAGAGGCGCGTCTGCGCCGTGAGCGTCTGACCAGCGAGAAACTGGCTGTAGATGCGCTGCACCGTCTGTACGTTGGTGCCCTGGCCCAGATAGCCCGCGCCGGTGAATTGCGGCGTATTGGTGGACTGGACGATCTGCTGCCGGTTGAAGCCTGGCGTGCTGGCATTGCTGATGTTGTGGCCCGTGGTGAGCAGGCCCGCCTGGGCCGCCGCCAATCCCGATACGCCGATATTGAATACGTTTGAGCCCATGACTGGTATCTCTCAGGCAATTAACGACAGCGGACGAGGAAACTGAAGCTCATCCGATCAGTCCGGCCCGCAGCGTCTGGCCGCCGATGATGCGTTCGAGCTTCTCGGCATACATCGGATCGGTGGCATAGCCGGCCTGCTGCAGGCCGCGGGCGAAGCCGGCGGCATCCTGCTGGTTTAGCACGCCGGCGTAGCGCGGATTGGAGGCCAGCAAGGACGCGTAATCTCGGAAGGCCTCGGCGTAGGAGGAATAGGCGCGGAAGCGCTCCACCGTCTTCTGCGCCGCGCCATTCACGTACTCGGTGGTGGTGGCCTCGGCCACCGCGCCCCGCCAGCCGCGGCCGGCCTTGATGCCGAACAGGTTGTAGGTCGGCGTGCCGTCCGAGAAGCGCAGCTCGGCCCGGCCCCAGCCGGTCTCCAGCGCCGCCTGGGCGATCATGAAGTGGGCCGGGATGCCGGTGGCCTGGCTGGCCTCGCGGGCATGCGGCCACAGGCGGCCGACGAAATCGTTGGCCGGGGCCGGCACGGCGGCGTCGGACGGCGTGGCGACGGCGGTCGGTTCGGGGCGCTGCGGGCGCAGCGGGTTCGCCGATGACTGGGGCGCGACGGGCTGGTCGCCGTCGGCTGCGGCGGCCGGCAGGCCGCGGGCGAGCTGCCTCTCGATCATCGCCGCCAGGCCGGTGCTGCCGCGGGCGGAGAGCACCTGCGCCAGCTGCTGGTCGAGCAGCGACTGGTACATGTGGCCCTGCTCGCTGTCGAAGAGGCCGTCCTTGGGCGAAGCGTCGCGCATGGCCTTCAGCACCATCTGCAGGAACACCGCCTCGACCTGCTGGGCGGCGCCCTTCAGGGCGGCGCGCGGGTCCTCCTTGGCCAGCCGCTTCGACTGCGCCAGGGCATTGACGTCGAGGGCCAGCGGCTGGGTGCTATTCACTTGGCCATCCCCCCTCCCCCTTCCCAAGGAAGGGGGTGACGGTTGTTCGCCGCTTGCGCGGCTCCATATCCGTTGGCTGCGCCCCCTTGGGGCGGCCCGGCGGGGGCGCGAGCAGCGTCCATCAGATAACTTCCAACTCGGCGCGCAGCGCGCCGGCGGCCTTCATGGCCTGCAGGATGGCGATCAGGTCGAGCGGCGTGGCGCCGATGGCGTTGAGCGCCTTCACCACCTCGGCCAGCGAGGCGCCGGCCTTGAGCGTGAGCAGGCTGCCGCCCTGCTGGGTGACCTGAATGTCGGCGCGCTCGGTGACCACCGTCTGACCGCCGGAGAACGGCGCCGGCTGGCTCACCTGCGGCTCGGAGGAGACCGTCACCGAGAGGCTGCCGTGCGCCACCGCGCAGGTGTCGATGGCCACCGACTGGTTCATCACCACCGAGCCGGTGCGGCCGTTGACGATGATCCGGGCGGCGCCCTGGGCCGGCTGCAGGTCGAGATTCTCGACCTGGCCGAGGAAGGCGACGCGCCGGTCGGGTTCCTGCGGCGCCCGCACACGGATGCGCCGGCCGTCCTCGGCGCTGGCCATGCCGGCACCGATGCCGATGTTGATCGCCGTCACCACCCGCTGGGCGGTACCGAAGTCCGTGGTATTCAGTTCGAGGTAGACGAATTCGCCCTCGCCCATCTGCATCGGCACGGCGCGCTCGACCGTGGCGCCGCCGCTGATGCGGCCGACCGAGAGATGGTTGATCTGCACCTTGGAGCCGCCGGCCGAGGCGCCGGCGCCGCCCACCAGCACATTGCCCTGGGCGATGGCGTAGACATTGCCGTCGGCGCCCTTCAGCGGCGCCATCAGCAGGGTGCCGCCGCGCAGGCTCTTGGCGTTGCCCATCGAGGACACCGTAACGTCGATCTGCTGGCCGGCGCGGGCGAAGGGCGGCAGGCTGGCGGTGACCATCACCGCGGCGACGTTCTTCAGCTGCAGCGAGGTGCCCGGCGGCAGGGTGACGCCGAGATTGGATAGCATGTTGACGATGCTCTGCACGGTAAATGGCGTCTGCGTCGTCTGGTCGCCGCTGC
>JADLGU010000070.1 GCA_020849155.1 Rhodocyclaceae bacterium
AAAAGGCATCATCCTCGCCGGCGGCTCGGGCACCCGGCTCTATCCGGTGACGCTGGCGGTGTCGAAGCAGATGCTGCCGATCTACGACAAGCCGATGATCTACTATCCGCTGTCGACCCTGATGCTCTCCGGCATCCGCGACATCCTGATCATCTCGACGCCGCAGGACCTGCCGCGCCTCGAGCAGTTGCTCGGCGATGGAAAAAGCTGGGGCCTCTCGCTCTCCTACGCCGTGCAGCCGAAGCCGGAAGGCTTGGCGCAGGCCTTCCTCATCGGCCGCGACTTCGTCAATGGTGCGCCCAGCGCGCTGGTGCTCGGCGACAACATCTTCCACGGCCACGACCTGGCGGAAGACCTGCAGGGCGCCGCCGAGCGCACGCAGGGCGCCTCGGTCTTCGCCTACCCGGTGACCGATCCGGAACGCTATGGGGTCGTCGAGTTCGGCGCCGACGGGCGCGCCGTCAGCATCGAGGAGAAGCCGGTCAAGCCGCGCTCGCGCTACGCCGTCACCGGCCTGTATTTCTACGACGAGAAGGTCTGCGACATCGCCGCCAGCCTGAAACCCTCGCCGCGCGGCGAATTGGAGATCACCGACGTCAACCGCCGCTACCTGGAGATGGGCGAGCTCAACGTGGTGATGATGGGGCGCGGCCACGCCTGGCTCGACACCGGCACCCACGAATCCCTCATCGAAGCCTCGCACTTCGTGCAGACCATCGAGAAGCGCCAGGGCCTGAAGATCGCCGCGCCCGAAGAGATCGCCTGGCGCATGGGCTATATCGACGCCGCCCAATTACGTCGGCTGGCCGAGCCGCTGCACAACAGCGGGTATGGGCGCTATCTGTTGAGCGTGCTGGAAGAGGGCTGACGGAGAAGCTCGTCATTCCCGCGCAAGCGGGAATCCAGCAAAACGCTGATGGCAAAATTCATCGCAATCCCTGTAGGACAAGGCGACGCCTTTTACCTTAATAGAGGCGATTCTTCGATCCTTATCGATGGCGGTCGCAGCAGGGTCGGTTTTCCCTCTCTGTTTCAAACCATCACGAAAGCGGATGGCGCAGACATCGTCGTGTGTACTCATAATGACGCCGACCACGCAAATGGGATTCTCGGTTTTCTTGAAGCCGGGTTTCGATGCGGGGAATTATGGTTACCTGGCCGTTGGCTGGAAATCCTGCCTGATCTGCAAAAGCCAGCTGGAGAAATGCTCGAAGTGTTGGCGAAACAGATTGCGGAGATCAACCCGTCCTGTAGTGGGGCGGGCCAGGCTGATTTCGCATCGCTTGAAAGCATCGCGGAAAAAATCTCAGCGTCGTCTGAAAACTGCACGGATAGCGATGATGATGTATCAATTGACGAGAACGGATGGCACGAAACTCTCGCCCGGGTTATGGAGCAGGCGGATCCGTGGGATGCTCCTCGGTGGGTTCCTATGTGGCCTCCAGAAGATTGGGTTTTAATACTGTTGCGTCGTCAAGGAAGACTGGATGCGAATGGCGTTCGCCTGCTATGGTCAGCCATCGATGCAGCCAGCCGGATTCGTGAAATCGCTCTAATCGCATATCACCAGGGAATACCGATACGATGGTTTCAGTTTGACCCCAATAATCCCTCGGGGGGAAATGCGGCGCTCCAGCCAGTCAATTCGAAACAAATCGCGAGGGTACGACCGAATCGCCAGCCGCTCTTGCAGACTTTGGCATTGACGGTGTCGAATAAAGAAAGCTTGGTGTTCTGGTCGCCGCCGACAGCGCAGCATGCGGGAGTTCTGTTTACTGCCGATTCGGATCTTGCCGGGGTAACACTTCCATCTCCGCTTGTGCGTGCGATAGCGACAGCACCGCACCATGGCTCAGATGCGAATAATAATGCCTATGCTGTGTTGGCGAGTTCAGCCTCGCAGGACTTCCCATCGATTACGTGGGTGCGAAGCGATGGACGATGCCAATCTCGCCCAGGAAACGGGTACAGCAAGCTTACGTCACGACGTTATTGCACACTCTGTCGGAAGGCCGCGATTTATCAGCAGAAGCAAGCAGTGCGGTTGTATTCCCGGCATGGGAAATGGGTGCGCCACCCGGCAACCCGGCGATGCACGTGCTGATCGTTCTGTGCGTCGTTACATTATTGCGGGTCGCGTAGTCACTCGCCCACTAAAATAAACGGCGCCCACATCGCTGGGTGGTGGGCGTATGGAATGTCCTTGCGCTGCATATGTGCGAGCATCGATTGCCGCAGGGCCTCGGCCTTGGATAATCCCTTGGCCGCCTTCTCGAACACGCCAGTTGTAAGTGCTGCAGAAGAGTTTGTCTCTACCGCCCAATGCGTCACCATGAGTGCGTGCGCACCGGCATAGAAAAACGCACGTGCCAAACCTGAGAGGCCTTCGGCGCCAGGTTTTCCGTCCGACGCCGCCGTGTTGCAGGCGGAGAGCACCACCCAGTCGGCGTTGAGTTTGAGTTGCAAGATTTCGCTGGCTGTGAGTAATCCGTCGTCAAATTCGCTTGCCTGCTGCGGCGGGGTGAGCACCAAAGCTGGCTCGGCCAAGCCATGGAATTCCTCGGCCATCAGCCCATGAGTGGCAAAGGCGATGACACGCGCGCTGGCAAGGTCGCTTTGCTTAACTTTTCGCTCCGTGGCCTGGTCTCCCAAGTTCAGGGCGTTCGTTGGCGCCTTGAGGCTGGCGGCGATGAGCTTGAGTTCATCGGCCGTGTTGGGCAAAGGCTCCATCTTTCTGACATCCTTCGGGTCGGCCACCAACCCGCGTGAAACCAGTCCAGTGGGTACTTTGTTTTTTCGGGTTTGGTCTTGCGCAGACGGTGGCCCCATCCCTTCGAGTACCGGATCGCCGAAGCCAATCAGTGGTTCCTTTGCTGGGGTGCCCTGCGCGTAGGCACGGAGTGCGCGAAGGCTGCTCACCGATGGCAGCACCGTGACGGCGTACTTCTTGATAAGCCAGGCGACTTCGCGGTGATCGATCGGTGCATTTGGCGCTTCACTGACCAGCACCGCTGGCGGCAGGCTTTGCAGCGGGCCATCAGGCACGAGGATAAGATGCTTGGCGCCAGTGAGCAGCTTCTCGGCTGGAGCGAGGAGCTTACGGTACAGTTCGTGGGAACGCGCAGCATCAAAGGATTGGGCGAGAAGCAGCTCAGGTTTGTTGCTGGCGCCCAAATCGAGCTTCAAGCGCAGGGCGCGCACCTCGACATCCAGTTCGTCCCGCTTGAGCGCAATGCGCTCGAAGAGCACCTTGTCCCGGCGCAGCGCCCAGAGGTAGCTCTCTTCCTTGCCCACCAGCCATAGCACCATTGCTTCGTCGGCGCCGAGCAACTTCTGTGCGCCGACCAAGCTGAGGGGCCGCGGTTGGGTCAGCTCACCATAGCGGGGGAAGTCGTTGGCGATGTGTGCATCCAATACCGAGAGCTTGGTTTTGGTTTCCTCTTCGGTCTGTTTAAGCTGTCTAATGCGCTCGGCGTTGCGTTGAGCGGCCGCCTTGGAGACTTCGGCCAGCCATGCTGTTTCAAGCTTCTCGAGATAGGCGAGCAGATCCTGTCGCTCGCGCGCCACCTTGGCCATGGCGTCGTTGCCGGCGGCGTGGCGTGCCGCCATCTTGGCCACCTGCTCGGCCGTGTCGCTTACTCGTGCCCATTGGGCGACTTCGAAAGATTCGGCAGTCACGGCCTCAAGCGAGCCCGCCTGGGGGCCGGCGGCATTAAGGAGGTGGACATGGTTTTCAAAATGAAACGCTAGCCTACGTTGCTCGCTTCGCAGACCAAACCGAACGGTGTCGTTCTTCAAGCTGAAGTGGTTGGTATAAATCCCAGTCGCGCGACGGGCCGGTGTTAAGGCGTCCAATTGGCGATTTAGGCGCGAATAGAGCGACGCAAGATTGCCTAAGCTTACAGCGACATCAGAGTGCTCGAGGCCGAACGTATTTTCATAAATGGCCAGGCTAGCTTTGATTAACGGCTCGGCCTCTGAGTAGCGCCCCTGGTCTCGATAAAATAACGCTAGATTGTGCAGACCCGTGGCGACATTGGGGTGCTCGAGGCCGAGGGCCTCTTCGCTTATTGCAACGCTGCGCCTGAGGAGAAGCTCAGCGTCGGTGCTGCGGCCCTGTCCTTCGTAAAGTGATGCCAGGTTGAGCAGGATCGTGGCTACAGAGGAGTGTTTAGGGCCGTGGGTTTTTTCATAGATAGCCAGGCTACGCTTGATAAGCGGCTCGGCTTCGGGGTAGCGGTTTAGGTCGATATAAAGCTCAGCAAGGTTGTTCAGGCTCGTGGCGATGTCAGGGTGTTGGGTGCCAAGAGATTTTTCCCTTATAGCCAGGCTGCGTTTGTAAAGCAATTCGGCTGCGGAGTAGCGAGCCTGGTTTCGGTAAAGGGCCGCCAGGTTGTTTAGGCTCGTGGCGACACTGAGGTGCTCCAGGCCGAGAGCCATTTCATATATGACCAAACTGCGCATGTAGAGCAGTTCGGCCTCCTGGTAGCGGTCCTGGGTTTGGTAAAGCAACGCCAAGTTGTTCAGGGACGTGGCGACGTCAGGGTGCTCGGGACCGAGGATTATTTCCGATATAGATAGGCTGTGCTTGTAAGCAGACTCGGCGTCGGCATAGCGGCCCTGGGTTTGGTAAAGCGATGCCAAGTTGTTCAGGCTTGTCGCGACATTAGGGTGCGCCGGGCCGAGGGCCTTTTCATATATGGCCAAGCTGCGTTTGTAGAGAGACTCCGCTTCGGAGTAGCGTCCTTGGTCTTGGTAAAGCGCCGCCATGCTGAGGACGCTTGCTGCGACACTAGGGTGTTCGGAGTTGTAGGTTTTTTCCCGTATGGCTAGAGCGCGCTTGAGGAGCATCTCGGCCTCGGAGTAGCGACCTTGGTCTCGGTAAAGCAATGCGAGATTGTTTAAGGTTGTGGCGACAGCGGGATGGCTGGCGCCACCAGCTTTTTCAAGTATGGTGAGGCTACGCTTGAAGCGAGGCTCGGCCTCGGAGTAGCGCCCCTGGTTTTGATAAAGCGCCGCTAGGTTGCTCAGGCTCACAGCCACATATGGATTTTCCAAGCCAAACATTGCTTCCGCCTCCTTGAGGCTCTTTTCGAATTGACGGAAGGCGGTTTCGTAGTCTCCCTTCTCATATGCGGTGCGGCCAGCGTCCATAAGCTCTTCCCACTCCGCCTCGTCCGCGCTGACAGGCAATGCGAGTAACGCAAGGGTGAAGCCGACGAAGAAAACCAGTCGTTTCATGGGTAACAAATACATGAATAATTAGACGTGTACGTTGCCCTCGTTGCTCCCATCTCCGCTCATCGTCAAGCGGCAGTTCGCTTGGCGCGGCTGCTATTCATGGCCCGCGTTTCACACCCTAGCATTATTCGCTCTTATTCATCATAATTTACCTGGGTTCCATTCGGAAGCGGATACACATCGATGAATCTACTTCGACCACTGCCAGTCTTGTGCCTATTGATGGCTCTTGCTGCTTGGGCTTCGGATCCGGCAGAAACCGCCAGGAAACTTCCTCCGTCAAACGAATCCGCACATTCATGGAAACCACCTCCTGAGGAAATTTCCCAGTCGTTGGCTGATGCCATAGGAGGCGGCGGTTCCGAGCAATACAGGAGTGTACTGTCAGCGTTGAGCAGCGAAGCTGCTTTCGCACGACGGGGCAGTAAGGAGGCAATGATTTATGCAACTTACTCTCCGGCTGTAGTCCTTGTTCTAAACAGTAGGGGCGCTAGCGGCTCCGGCATACTGATCACCAATTCTTATATCCTGACGAACTGGCATGTGGTGCGCTGGGAATCGTACGTAAGCGTCTTTTTCAAGCCCAAGCTGGAAGGCAACAACCCCTCTCGAGCCGATCTTATACCTGCGCGGGTGGTAAAGATCGATCAAGTTAGTGACCTCGCCTTGCTTGAGCTGCCTAAACCCGTGGGGAACGTCAAACCGATTGAACTGGGGACCTTGTCAGAAATACGCGTAGGGTCTGACGTGCACGCAATTGGCCATCCTTTGGGTCAATCCTGGACGTACACAAAGGGCATAGTCAGCCAGATGCGCAGGGGTTACACGTGGACTTCAACTATTGGTATTCAACACCAGGCGGACGTTATTCAAACACAGACACCTATCAACCCAGGCAATTCAGGCGGGCCGCTTCTTTCAGACGCGGGGCGTTTGGTGGGTGTGAATTCATTCAAATCTGAAGGGGAAGGAGTGAACTTCGCGGTGAGCGCTGACGATGTCCGCCGATTTTTATACGTCAACACAGAAAATCGCTATGCGGCGACCGTGCCAGCGGCACCTGCTCCCTGCACCGTTCGCTTTGGCGTACGCACTTGGTCGCCGGCGGTGCCCGGGTATCTCACCCTTGTTGATTTCGACTGTGATGGCATCGCTGACGGCAACTATGCCGAACCATCCAATCCATCGGCGCCCATTACGCTTTCGTATTTTCGCAACCAGATCATGGTAGCGCTGTTCTTCGATAGTAATCGCGATGGGCGGTGGGACTATTCTTACCACTACATTACGGGACGGGTATTGCCCGATCTTATTGGCTATCACGACGACGGGACCCTGCGGGTTAGCCGGTTCGCTTACAACCCGGCGTTGCCTCGTTGATCAGCCAACGAGCTGAGATGTTTAGTATGGTTGCATTTACGGAAACGTACTTCTTCTAGTGTTAGAACATGGTCGCTCAGAGTTCCACCTTGCTCATTATGCAAGGGGACCCTTGATAACTAAATGCTGGTTGAGTTAGCGACGTTTGGTTCTGTATCTTCGCGAGGGAGATATCCAGTGAAAATGATTATTTTGGCTCTTCTCACTCTGCTCAGTAACCTAAGCCATGCTGACACAATAATATCGAAGGAGGGGCCCAGTAAGACGATTCCCTGGGATATCGAAGTAGCATCTACCTCAGTCGATAACGATCGCATCCTTAATCGTTGGGCAGGTGTTTTTGAGATGGGGGGATTCGATTCCGAAAAAGCTGCATCCATGAAACCCAAGATCGAACAAGCGATAACCAAACTATCTGTTGTTGAAAATGCGACGAAAGCGTTGCTTAAAGTGGAAATCGTAAAGTACATGCAAGTGCTCGGAGGAAACAAAGGAGTCGCTGCGGCAAAGGTATTGTTGCGATTTGATAACGCGAATGGCAGCTCAATCCTTACCAATACTTTCTATGTAGTAAGAGAGGAAGCTGGATTCGATGTAACAAATATCTCAATTCTTATGATCGACACGATCGTAAGCAAGGCTCTTCAAATCATATTAGATGGATCTAACAAGACGACATCGCTAGTGGCGAGCGAGAATGTCTATGCGACTTATGAAGAAGCAGCAACGCATTTACCCAATTCAGTATTCGGTGGCGGTGGATTGCTGTTCGGCGCATTCAATTCCATTGAGCCGGATTGGTCTTGGGTCAAATAAGTAGTCATAGATTTGCCTGATCTTATTGGCTATCACGACGCCTCGCCGAGCCGCTGCACAACAGCGGCTACGGACGTTATCTGCTCAGCGTGCTGGAAGAGCAGACCTAGCCCGCAACTGTCCGCAGCCGCCGTCGACGTCCTGCCCGGCGGACTGGCGCAGCTTGGCGAGGATACCGCGCTTGTAGAGGGCCAGCGCCATCGCCTTGGCGCGCTCGGGCGTAGGCCGCCGGTAGCCGAGGCCATCCACTGCGTTCCAGGGAATCAGATTCATCACCGCGTACTGCCCGTCGAGGAGCCGCGCGATGGCCTCGACCTCGTCGTCGCCGTCGTTGATGCCTTCGAGCAGGGTCCACTGATACTGGATCGGATAGCCGGTCGCGCGGGCGTACTCGCCGCATAGCGCGACCAGTTCGGCCGGGTCGATGCGCGGCGCATGCGGCAGGAGCCGGGCGCGCAGTTCGGCCTTGGTGGTGTGCAGCGACAGCGCCAGCGCCGGCTTCACTTCGCAGCGCGGCAGCCGCTCGAAGACGCGGCGGTCGCCGACGGTGGAGAAGACCAGGTTCTTGTGGCCGATGTCGCCCAGCGCGCCGAGCAGCGCGATCGCATCCAGCACGTTGTCCAGGTTGTGCGCCGGCTCGCCCATGCCCATGAACACCACTTTTTTCACCGGCCGCAGCCGGCGGGCGAGCGCCACCTGGGCGACGATCTCGGCGCTGCCGAGCTGACGCTGCAGGCCGTCGCGCCCGGTCATGCAGAAAGTGCAGCCGACGGCGCAGCCGACCTGGGTGGACACGCACAGGCCGCCCTTGGGCAGCAGCACGCATTCCACCGTCTGGCCGTCGGCGAGCGCCAGCAGCAGCCGGGTGCCGTCCTCGCCGGCGTGCTCGGTGCGCAGCTGCGCCAGCGCCGCCAGGCTTTCGGCCAGTTCAGGCAGGGCCTCGCGCAGCGGCAAAGGGAGGACATCCTCGGCCCGGCCCCGGCCGCTGCCGAGCGGCTGGGCCCGGCTCCAGTTGCGCAGCAGGCGCGCTTCGTGCGCGGGCTTGGCGCCGAGTTCGCGCAGGCGCTCCCGGAGGTCGGCGATCTTCATGGGCCGGAATGCTAGCATTGTCCCTTCACTGCGTTTGGATGCGAGACGCCATGGGGCTGGGCGGCAAGGCAGTCATCTTCGATTTCGAGGGCACGCTGGTCGACTTCCAGTGGCGGCTGGCGGAGGCCGAGGCGGAACTGCGCCAGGCCTATGCGGCCCAGGGTTTCGCCACGGCCGGCAACTATGCCGAGCTATGGAACGCCGCGGCCGACGCGGTGGCGCCGCAGGGCCGCATCGGCGAACTGCGCCGCGCGCTGGGCCCGGTCTACGACCGCTGGGACGCCGATGCGCTCTTGCGCTGGTCGCCGCGAGCCGGCGCGGCGGAATTGCTGCGGAAGTTGTCCGGGGCCGGCATCCGCGCAGCGCTGGTGAGCAACATCGGGCGCGCGGCGCTGGGGAGTGCGCTCGGCCGCTTCGGCCTCGACCGCTGGCTTGATCCGGTAGTGAGCCGCGACGACGTGACCTTCATGAAGCCGCGCGCCGAAGGCGCGCTGCGCGCCCTGGCCGAACTGAAGGCGGCGCCGGAAGAGGCCCTCTTCGTCGGCGACAGCCGGGCCGATGTCCTCGCCGCGCGCGCCGCCGGCCTGCGCGTGGCCATCATCCGCGGCGGCGAGTGCGACGAATCCGCCTTCGCGGCGCTGCCGCCCGACCGTTTCGTCTCGCGTCTCGAGGAGATCGCCGCGCTGGTCGGCTGAGCGCTTACTTCTTCTGCTGATCCAGCCGGAACTTGACGAACGATCCCGGCGCATCCTCGATGGCTTTCAGCTTGCCTTTGGCCGGGTCGCGCGCCGGCACTCTGTCGTCGCCGTTGAGGTCGCCGATCCACTGCTGCCAGTCGGTCCACCACGAGCCTGGCTGCTGCGTGGCGCCCTCGAACCAGGCCTCGGGCGTCTCGGGCAGGCGCTTCGCCTCGTTGCTCCAGAAGTGGTACTTGTTGGCCGCCGGCGGATTGACGATGCCGGCGATGTGGCCGGAGCCGCCGAGCACGAAGCGCACCGGGCCGCCGAGGCGGGTGGCGCCGAGGTAGGTGCTCTTCCACGGCGCGATGTGGTCCTCGATGGTCGAGATGAAATAGGCCGGCACCTTCACCTTGGAGATGTCGATGGGCACGCCGGCGAGCTCGATGCCGCCCGGTTCCTTGAGCAGATTCTTCATGTACATATTGCGCAGATAGAAGCTGTGCATCTTGTACGGCATGCGCGTCGAGTCGGAGTTCCAGAAGAGCAGGTCGAAGGGAAACGGCTCCTTGCCCATCAGATAGTTGTTCACCACGAAGGACCAGATCAGGTCGTTCGAGCGCAGCATGTTGA
>JADLGU010000071.1 GCA_020849155.1 Rhodocyclaceae bacterium
AGCGCGTGATCGCCTGGCGGATCCACCCGGTGGCGTCGGTCGTGAACTTGTAGCCGCGGCGGTCTTCGAATTTATCGACCGCCTTCATCAGGCCGATGTTGCCTTCCTGGCTCAGATCGAGGAACTGCAGGCCGCGGTTGGTGTATTTCTTGGCGATCGAGATGACGAGGCGCAGGTTGGCTTCGGTCATTTCGCGCTTGGCGCGACGGGCCTTGGCTTCGCCGGTGGACATCTGCTTGTTGATGTCCTTGAGGTCCTTCAGCGGAATGCCGATGTGGTTCTGCAGGTCGATCAGCTTCTGCTGCTCTTCGATGATGGCTGGCGCAGCGCGCATCAGCGTGGAGGCGTAGGGCTTGCCGCCGGTGACTTCGTGCTTGAGCCACTCGAGGTTGGTCTCGTTGCCGGGGAAGACCTTGATGAAGTGCGGGCGCGGCATGTTGCCCTTCTTGACGCACAGCTCCTGGATCTTGCGTTCGTGGTTGCGCACGTCCTCCACCATGTGCCGCACCGAGTCGCACAGGCGTTCGATGATGCGCGCCGTGAAGCGGATGTTCATCAGTTCGCCGGAGATCTGCTGCTGGATCTTCAGGTAGGCCTTTTCGCGCGGCCCCTTCTTGGCAAGCACGGCCTGCATCTTGCCGAACAGGCCGTGGATGGCGGTGAAGCGCTCCAGCGCGTCGGCCTTCAGCTGCAGCAGGGAGGCCGAAACCGCGCCGCTCTCGCCGTCCTCCTCGGCCTCGTCCTCTTCGACCGCCAGTTCCTCGTTTTCCGCCAGCGCCTCGATGTCCTCGGCGGCGTTGGGGTCGATCAGGCCGTCGACCAGTTCGTCGATTCTCATCTCGTCGCGCGCCACCTTGGCGGCCATGTCGAGCATCTCGGCGATGGTGGTGGGGCAGGCGGAAATCGCCTGGACCATGTGCTTGAGGCCGTCCTCGATGCGCTTGGCGATCTCGATCTCGCCCTCGCGGGTCAGCAGCTCGACCGAGCCCATCTCGCGCATGTACATGCGCACCGGGTCGGTGGTGCGGCCGAATTCGGATTCGACGGTGGACAGGGCCTGCTCGGCCTCGGCTTCGATGTCCTCATCGGCGACGACCTGGGGCGTGGCTTCGGACATCAGCAGGTCCTCGGCGGCCGGCGCCTCGTCGAAAACCTGGATGCCCATGTCGTTGAAGGTGCTGATGATCGACTCGATCTGCTCGGCGTCCACCATGTCGTCGGGCAGGTGGTCGTTCACTTCGGCGTAGGTGAGGAAGCCGCGTTCCTTACCCAGCGCGATCAGGTTCTTCAGTCGGGTGCGGCGGGTTTCCAGATCCAGCGGCTGGATGATCTGGGCCGGCGCCAGCGGGCTGCGGCCTTTGCCCCGGCCAGTTCGGCCTTTCGGCGCTTCCTTGGCCGGAGCCTTGGCGGGGGCGGTGACGACAACGGCGGGGGCGGTCGCGACTTTCTGGGTCTTGGCCGAAGCTTTCGTGGGAGCGGCTTTGACAGGCTTGGCGGCCGGCTTGGCCTTGGCTGCGGTCTTGGCGGGCGCCTTCTTGGCGGTCTTGCCGGACTTGACAGGCTTGGCGGCCGGCTTGGCCGGCGTCTTGCCCCGTTTTCCGGCGGTTTTTGCAGCCCCTTTGGCTTTTTCCTTGGCCATGTCTTTCCTCAGTAAGCGCGTTTGCGGGGAAAACCAAAAATTATATCAAAAAATCAGGCCGTAGTCGCTGGTTTAACTGGCTGTTTTTGCGCCAGTAATTGCTGCAGCCGGCGCACTTCTTCGGGGGCCAGCCCGACGCTCTTGTGCTTGGCGTTGAGGGCCTCGATTTCGCTGCGCACCGCGGCCTGGCGCAAGCGTTCGACGGTATCGGCAAAAACCGCCTCGATCGATTCTTCGTCGAATTCCTGCTCGATGAGTTCCGTCAGCACCTCGGAAATCAATCCTTCATGCGTGGTGCCGCGGAAATGCTCCAGCACCATGCCGTAGCCTTCCCCCGAGAGGCCGCCTTCGGCCACGGCGGAGACCAAGGCTTCCAGCGCGTCGGTTTCGGCTTGGCCGTCGGGAATCAAGTCCGCCGTCAGCCTGGCGGCCAGGCCGGGCTGCTGGACGATCAGGCGCAGGAGTTTCCTGGCGATGGGAGACGGGGCGCCGCGCGGCGTGCGGGCCGGCGCCGCCTTGCGGACGACGGCCGGCAGCTCGCAGAGAGACTCGATCTCGGCCTGGGAGAAGCCGCTGGCCTGGGCCAGCAGCTTGACCAGCTGCAGGCGTAGCAGCGGCGCCTGCAGGCGGCCAAGCAGCGGCTTGGCGGCATGCACCAGCTGCGAGCGGCCTTCGGCGCTGGCGAGGTCCTTGCCAGACTTCAGTTCCTGCATGAGGAAGTCGGTCAGCGGCATGGCCTGCCGCGCCAGCTTGCGGAAAGACTCGGCGCCGTGGGCGCGGACGTAGCTGTCCGGGTCGTCCTCCGGGGGCAGGAAGAGGAAGGCCACGGTCTTGTTGTCGGCGACCTGTTCCAGGCTGGCTTCCAGGGCGCGGGCCGCCGCCTTGCGGCCGGCATTGTCGCCGTCGAAGCAGAAGATGACGCGATCGGCCTGACGCAGCAGCTTGTGCACGTGGGCGGACGTGGTGGCGGTGCCCAGCGTTGCCACGGCGTTGCCGACGCCGTGCTGGGCCAGCGCCACGACGTCCATGTAGCCTTCGACGACGATGACGCAGTCCTCGTCGCGGATGGGCGCCCGGGCCTGGAGCAGGCCGTAGAGTTCCCGGCCCTTCTCGAACAGCGGCGTTTCGGGGGAATTGAGGTACTTTGGTTCCCCTTGGCCGATCACCCGGCCGCCGAAGCCGATGACATTGCCGCGGGTATCGAGGATGGGGAACATGATGCGGTCGCGGAAGCGGTCGTAGCGTTTGCCGGCATCGCCCTCGATGACCAGGCCGCAGTCCACCAGCGCCTTGTTCTGGTAATCGGGGAAGGCGGCGGACAGGTTTTGCCAGCCGTCCGGGGCATAGCCAAGGCTGAAGCGGGCGGCGATTTCGCCGCTGAGGCCGCGTCCCTTCAGGTAGTCGATGGCCTTCGGGCTGGCCTTGAGCTGTTCCTTGTAGTACTTCGCCGCGCGGGCCATGAACTCCGTGAGCGGGGCGGCTTCGATGGCCTTTTGCCGCCGCTCGTCCGGGCGCTGCTGCGGCACCTGCATTCCGGCCTGTCCGGCCAGGTCTTCGACGGCCTCGACGAAGCCGAGGCCGGAATATTCCATGACGAAACCGATGGCACTGCCGTGCGCGCCGCAGCCGAAGCAGTGATAGAACTGCTTGCTCGGGCTGACCGAGAAGGAGGGGGTCTTTTCGCTATGGAAAGGGCAGCAGGCGACGTAGTTGGCCCCGGCCTTTTTCAGGGGCAGGTAGCGCTCGATGACGTCGACGATGTCTATCCGCGCGAGGAGTTCCTGGATGAAGGATTCTGGAATCACGCTCAATGTCTCGGGAGC
>JADLGU010000072.1 GCA_020849155.1 Rhodocyclaceae bacterium
GGCTTTACGCGGCATAGAGGAGGTTCTGCAGTTCGGTCACGGCGGCGCGCAGCTTATCAGCTCCGCCGAAAAGATGGACGATTTCCGAGACGTTGCCGTGGGTGGAGACGGGCGGCACCTTGAGCACGTCGGGGATGACGAACTGGGCGGCGCCGTGCTCGGCGTATTTCTCCAGCAGCTCGTCGAGGATGGCGCGGGCGTCGGGGCCGAAGCGCTCGAAGCAGTCCTTGCGCTCGGCGCGCAGGCGCTGGGCGCGTTCGCGCCGCGTGCGCAGGGGCGCGTTGAAGGCGAAATGGCAGAGCAGGTCGAAGGGGTCGGCCTCGGGCTGCCGGGCTTCCTCGGCCAGCGCCTCGAAGCCGATGCCGCGCTCGGCCAGGCGGTCGATGATCCCGGCGCGCTGGGCGGGGTCGGCCCAGCGGGCGCGCAGCTCCGGCGCGCTGGGGCAGAGGGTGCGCACCTTGTCGGCGGCGTAGTCGGTGTAGCGCACGACGGCGAGCTGCTTGCCGTCGGGGTCGAGTTCGTAGACGAGATGGGCGGCGATCTCGACGCGGCCGCCGTCGAAATAGAACTTGCGGCGCTCTTCGGCGGGCGGTTCATTCACTTCCGGCGCGGCCTCGCTGGGTTCCTGGGCGATGACGTACTCGACCAGCGGCCGGGTTTCGCCGCTCGCCAGCAATTCCTCTTCCGTGATGCGGGCCGGGTCGCCGTCGAACTCCGGGTCGGCGAACAGGCGCGTGGCCGAGCCGGTGTAGTCGACGATGTTGAACCAGAGTTTGCCGTAGTCGTCGCGCACGCGGGTGCCGCGGCCGATGATCTGCTTGAAGTCGCTCATCGAGCCGACCACGCGCGCCAGCACCACGTTTTTGCAGGTGGGGGCATCGACGCCGGTGGTGAGGAGCTGCGAGGTGGTGAGGATGACCGGCGTGCGCGTTTCCACGTCCTGGAAGCGGCTCAGGTGGCCGCGGCCGATGTCGCCCTCGTCGGCGGTGACGCGGCAGACGTAGTCGGGGTGCTTCTGAGCGAGGTCGGCGTTCAGGTTGTTCAGCGCGCGGCGCATCTCGTCGGCGTGCTCCTGGTCGACGCAGAAGACGATGGTCTTGGCGTAGCGGTCGGTCTTCTTGAGAAAATCGGTGAGGTGGCGGGCGAGGGTCTCGGTGCGGGCGCGCAAGGCGACGATGCGCTCGAAGTCCTTGGTCTGGTATTCGTCGTCGGGAATGGCTCGGCCGTAGCGGTCCTGCTCGTCCTTGCTCGGCCGCCAGCCGGCGGCGTCCCATTCGGTGACGACGCGATGCACGCGGTAGGGGGCGAGGAAGCCGTCCTCGATGCCCTGGCGCAGGCTGTATTCGTAGATCGGGTTGCCGAAGTAGAGGTAGGTGTCGCGGTTGTCCTCGCGCAGCGGCGTGGCGGTCATGCCGAGCTGATAGGCGGGCTCGAAGTAGGTGAGGATTTCGCGCCAGTTGGAATCCTCGCGCGCGCTGCCGCGGTGGCACTCGTCCACGATGATCAGATCGAAGAAGTCGGGCGGGTATTCGCGGTAGAGGCCGGGCCGGCGCTCGTCGCGCGCCAGGGCCTGGTAGATGGCGAAATACATCTCGCGGCTCTTGATGGCCTCGCCGCCCTCGATCTTGTGGCGTGCCAGGCCGAAGGGGGCGAACATGCCGTCCTTCGGCTGGTCGACGAGGATGTTGCGGTCGGCGAGGTAGAGGATTTTCGGGTGGCGGTGCTCGCCGCTGCGGTTCCAGCGGGCGTTCCACAGCTTCCAGCAGATCTGGAAGGCCACCGCCGTCTTGCCTGTGCCGGTCGCCATGGTGAGCAGCTGGCGGCGGCGGCCCGAGAGGATGCCTTCCACCGTGCGGTTGACGGCGATTTCCTGGTAATAGCGCTCGCCCTTGCCGACGCTGTGGTTCATCGGGGTGAGCAGGCGGGCGGCGCTGTCATCAGCCAACTTGTTGCCGGCTCGGTAGCGCGCCCACAGTTCGGCGGGAGCCGGGTAGGCGGCGACGAGGGACTCACGGCCGGTGAAGTAGTCGAACTCGACGATCTCGTGGCCGTTGGTGGCGTAGGCGAACTTGAGGCCGAGCATCTCGGCGTAGCGCTTGGCCTGCTGCAGGCCTTCGCCGGCGCTCTTCCAGGCGGCCTTGGCCTCGACCACGGCGAGGGTGAAGTTGCGCTCGTAGCGCAGGAGAAAATCGGGACGCTGTTGCGGCTTGCGCACGAAGCCTCTGCCGACCGGCACGATGCGGCCGTCAGTGATGGATCGCTGCTCGGCGATGGAATGCGGCTCGTTGTCCCAGCCCGCTTCCTGGAGCTTCGGAACGACGAACTTCCGGCAGGTGTCGGCTTCGCTCAGAGCCACGCGGCTGCGCCCTCCCTCCTCTATGACGCCTGATTCTAGCACCGGCCTTCGGTGCGGGAAAAAGTCAGTCTCCACAGGACGGTGCCGGAACAGCCTTTGCGCGGGGTAAAATTCATCCATGTCCGAACTCACCCTGCGCCAGCGCCTCGACGCCTACGAACGCCTGATGCGGCTCGACAAGCCGATCGGCA
>JADLGU010000073.1 GCA_020849155.1 Rhodocyclaceae bacterium
GCACGGCGCTGTCCTCGATCAGGCGCAGCACCTCGTGGTAGCCGGGCTCCTGCACGCCGGTCTCGAACTCGCGCATGTCGCCGCCGGAAAGGAAGGTCTTGCCGGCGCAGGCCAGCACGACGGCCTTGACGGTGGCGTCGCCGCGCAGCGCCTCGAAGCTTTTCTTGAGGCCGGCGCGCCCCTCGCGCGTCAGGGTGTTGACGGGGGGGCTGTCGACCGTGACGACGGCGACTTCGCCCTGCATTGAAACATTCACGACTTCACTCATTTCGCGGCTCCTGCATTGAATTTGGCGAAAAAAGTCCCCTCCTTCCGTTTCCGGAAGCCTTTCGCCGTGTTGCGGGGACTGACTTTTAGATTCTGATCACTGCAGCGTCCCCGGAGGAATTCCTCCGGTCGTCAATGGGCTTCGCATACAAACGCTCGACCAGGGCAGCGCGGCGAGCGAGCACGGCACGCTGGTTGATGTAGCCCTTGTCGGTGATCTCGTTGGCGTCGATCGATGGCGGCTCGGCCATCAGGAGCGCGCAGGCGGCATACGTCGAACTGCCGCCGCCCTCCTGCTTCAGCCTGGCCATGGCCTGGCGGACATGGGCAACGACGCGGGGATCGGCCAGTGCCTGCTCGGCCGTTGCCTCCGCCGGCAGATCCGGGCACAGGCCGCGGCAGCCGGCCGGGTTGGCGAAGACCAGAAAGCCGATCTCCTCGCGGTCGTGGCCGGTCACGACGATGTCCTGGGCGACGGGCGCCAGGGCGGCGAGCGCCTTGACCCGCAGCGCGCCGACATGCACCCAGACGCCGCTCATCAGCTTGAAGTCCTCGGCGATGCGGCCGTCGAACTCGATGCCCCTGGCTGGCTCCTGCGGATCGGCGAAGCGGCCGGCGTCGCCGATGCAATAGAAGCCCTCGGCGTCGAAGGCGGCCTGCGTCAGGTCGGGCCGCTTCCAGTAGCCGGGCGTGACGTTGGGCCCGCGCACCCGCAGCTCCAGCTTGTTCTCGTTGGGCACCAGCTTCAGCTCGGTGCCGGGTGCCGGCAGGCCGATGACGCCGGCGCGGTCGATCTCGAAGTGAACCGTGGTGACCATCGGCGCCGTCTCGGTGGCGCCCCAGGCGGAGACCATCACCGTGCGCTTGCCGCGCTCCTGCGCCGAGAGTGCCTCCAGCTTCTCCCAAAGGTTCTGCGGCAGGGCGGCGGCGGCGTAGAAGATCATCTGCAGCCTGGCGAAGAAGTTCTTGCGCAGCGCCGCGTCCCGCTCCAGGAAGGGGATCAGCGCGTCGAAGCCGCGCGGCACGTTGAAGTAGATCGTCGGCGAGACCTCGCGCAGGTTGGCCACGGTCTTCTCGATCAGGCCGGGCACCGGCTTGCCGTCGTCGATGTAGAGGGTGCCGCCGTTGGCCAGCACCATGTTGAAATTGTGGTTGGCGCCGAAGGTGTGGTTCCACGGCAGCCAGTCCACGATCACCGGCGGGGTCGCGGCGAGGAAGGGCCAGACCTGGCGGATCGCCTGCTGGTTCGAGCAGAGCATCCGCTGGGTGTTGATGACGCCCTTCGGCTCGCCGGTGGAGCCGGAGGTGAACAGGAACTTGGCGATGCTGTCGGGGCCGACGGCGGCGAAGGCGCGGTCCACCTCCGCCCCCGGCGCCTGGCGCAGGTCGGCGAAGGCGGTCGCCTTCAGCCCGGCCGGGGTGTTGGCGCCGAGCACGATCTCGGCGCCGCCGAAGTCGACGGCCTGCAGCACGCCGGCGAACCTCGCTCCGTCGGCCGCATACACCAGCCCGGGCCGGAGCAGCGCGGCGATGGCCTTCACCTTGGCGTAGTCCTTCGACATCAGGGAGTACGCCGGCGAGACCGGCGCCACCGGCACGCCGACGTGCAGGGCACCGAGCATCAGCAGGGCATGGTCGATGCCATTGTCGGAGAGCACCATCGCCGGTCGCTCCGCCGAGAGGCCGCGCGACAGCAGCGCGGCGCCGATGGCGCGGGCCTGTGCGAGCGCCTCGCCGTAGGCAATGCGGCGCCACCCTTCGCCGGCGCGCTCGGCGAGGAAAATCCGCTCGGGCGCCTCGCCCGCCCAACGCTCGAGATGTTCGCCCAGACAGCGCGCGTAAGGTTGCAGGGGCTGCGGCGAGCGCAGAACCTGCACGCCGCCCTCGCGCCGCTCGACGTCGACCGCCGCCGGCGCGAAGTCCAGGCTGGCGAAGGGCGGCTTGGTCACTTGAGGAGTTTCCAGTCGCCGTTGGCCACCGTTGCCATCACGGCGGCGCGGGCATCGAAGCCGTTGTGGTTGGTCGGCGACATGCTGAACACCCCGTGGGCGGCCGGCAGCTCCTTGACGTTTTCCAGCGCCTCGCGCAGCGCGGCCCGGAACTCGGCGGTGCCGGGCTTGGCCTTCTTCATGGCTTCCGGCACGGCGCGGGCCAGCAGCAGGTAGGCGTCGTAGGCATGGGCGCCGAAGGTGCTGCGGCTGTTCGGGCCGTGGGCGCCCTCGTAAAGCCTGATGTAGTCGAGCGCCGGCTTCTTCGACGGATGGGTATCCGGCAGCTGCTCGGCCAGCAGCATCGGACCGACGGGGAAGACGGTGCCCTCGACGTTCTTGCCGCCGACCCGCAGGAAGTCGCGGTTGGCAATGCCGTGCGTCTGGTAGAACTTGCCCTTGTAGCCCCGCTCGATCAATGTCGACTGCGGCAGCACCGCCGGCGTGCCCGAGCCGGCGATCAGCACGGCGTCCGGGTTGGCCGAGAGCAGCTTCAGCGCCTGGCCGGCGACGCTGGTGTCGGCGCGCTGGTAGCGCTCGGCGGCGACGATCTTGATGCCCTTCGGCTCGGCCGCGCCCTGCAGCGCCTTCATCCAGAGGTCGCCGTAGGGGTCGGCATAGCCAATGAAGCCGACCGTCTTCACGCCGTTGGCGGTCATATGGCCGACGATGGCCTCCGCCATCAGGCCGAAGTTCTGCGGCGTGGTGAAGACCCAGGCGGACTTTCTCCGGCCGGCGGCAGGGGTGCCATGGCAATCTGCGGCGTCTTGGTCTCGAAGGCCACCTCCAGGATCGCCATCGAGGTCGGCGTGGCGGTGGCGGCGATCAGCACGTCGGCCTTGTCCTCGGTGACGAACTTGCGGGCGTTCTTCACTGCCGTCGAGGTGTCGGTGGCGTCGTCGAGCAGTACCCACTTCACCTTCTCGCCGGCGATGCTGTTCGGCAGCAGGGCAAAGGTGTTCTTCTCGGGTATGCCCAGGGAAGCGGCCGGGCCGGTGGCGGACAGGCTGACGCCGACGGTGATGTCGGCCAGCGCCGCGCCGGTGGCGCACAGCGCGGACAGCAATAGGGCGAGCTTGCGGATCTTCATGGTCTCCTCCTCGTTATGATGGATGTCCCTGCCGCGGCGGCGGCCGCAACGTCTGGCCACCATACGCCGCGTTTACTAACTTTGTCAAACATATGTTTGGTTAGTTAGTCAGTCTGCGCTAGAGTGTCGCCATGCCGCCCGCCAAGCCCGCCTCCAAGCGCCGTCAGGAGATCGAACGCGCCGTCCTGCGCCATGCCCACGAGCAGCCGGGGTGGGGGCAGGCGCGGGTGGCCGAATCGATGACGGAAAGGGGGCAGAGGGTATCGGCCGCCGGGGTGCGCTGGATCTGGCAGCGCCACGGCCTGGAGACGGCGGCCAAGCGCGCGGCGGCGTTGAGGAAGCTGCCGGCGGCGCGCCTCTCGGCGGTGCAGAAGGCCGCCCTGGCGCGCATCGACGGGCGCCGCGGCGGCCCGGTCGGCGAGGTCCCGCTGCTGGCGCGCGAGCACCTGCTGGCGGTGGCGGTGCGCGAATTCAGTCGCAGGGGCTTCGCCCGCACCTCGGTGCGCAGCATCGCCGAGGCCGCCGGCATCCAGCCCGGCTCGGTGTACTACCACTTCGCCTCGAAGGACGATCTGTTCGTCGCCGCCCACTCGGCCGGCATGCGCGAGGTGACGCGCGACGTGGCGGCCGCCATCGCCGCCGCACAGGACCCCTGGCAGCGGCTGGAGATCGCCTGCACGGTGCATATCCGCCACCTGGTCTCCGGCAACGACCTGACGGTGTGGACCGGCGCCAGCCTGTTCCTCTTCAACTCGCCGGAGATGCAGCGGCAACTGCGCGCCGAGCGCGACCGCTTCGAGGCGCTCTACCGGCGCCTGATCGAGGCGCTGCCGCTGCCGGCCGGCATCGATCGCAACCTGCTGCGCCTGCAGCTGCTGGGCGCGCTCAACTGGACCCGCACCTGGTACCGGCCCGGCAAGCGCGCGCCGGCCGACATCGCCCGCCACCTGGTGAAGGTGCTGCGCGAACCGCTGGCGCGATAGGCGCTCGTCGCGCCTGTCTCAGCAGAGAACGCAGCTGTCGGTCGGCAACTGGCGCCTCAGCCAGCCCGGCCCGGCGGCGCTGCCAGCCATGCCTTCCTTGACGTTGTACACCTGGGTGAAGCCCTGGCCCTGCAGGAATTTCTGCGCCTGGGTGGTGCGGTTGCCGGTGCGGCAGATCAGCGCGATGGGGGCATTGCGGTCGCCGCCGGTGAGTTGCAGGATCGATTGCAGCAGCGCCTCCGGCCCGCGATAGAAATCGACGCGGCCGGCGCCAGGCGCCACGCCGGTCTGGCGCCATTCCTGCGGGGTGCGGATGTCGATCAATCTGAGCTTGCCGGCGCTGGCGGCGGCGTAGGCCTCCGGCGCGCTCAGGTCCGGCTCGGCGTGCGCCGGCAGGGCGGCCAGGCAGGCCAGCAGCACGGCGAGGCGGCGGAAGATGGCATGAGCGTTCATTCGGTGTCTCCGAAGCGATGCGGTTCGGTGCGTGTTTGAACCGGCATTGCGGTCAGGGTTCCCCGGTTCATGCGATCGTCAGCTCCAGCCGACCCACGCCCTCGATCTCCCCCTCCAGCAGGTCGCCGCGCTGCACCGGGCCGACGCCGGCCGGGGTGCCGGTGAAGATCAGGTCGCCCGGCAGCAGCGTCACGTAGCCGGACAGGTTGGCGATGATCTCGGCCACCGGCCAGATCATGTCCGCCAGGTCGCCGTGCTGGCGAGACCGACTTTTCACTTTCAGGTCGATTGCGCCGCGCCGCGGGTGGCCGCAGCGCGCCGCCGGCACGATCGGCGAGACCGGCGCCGACTGGTCGAAGGCCTTGCCCATCTCCCATGAGCGGCCCTTGGCCTTCAGCTCGGCCTGCAGGTCGCGCCGGGTCATGTCGAGGCCGACGGCGTAGCCGAAGACGCAGTCGAGCGCCGCCCCGGCGGGAATGTCGCGGCCGCCGCGGGCCAGCGCCACCACCAGCTCGATCTCGTGCTGCAGGTCGGCCGTGCGCGGCGGATAGTCCATGCGTTCGCCGACCAGGATGGCCTCGGCCGGCTTCATGAAGAAGAACGGCGGCTCGCGCTCCGGATTGCCGCCCAACTCGCGGGCATGTTCGGCATAGTTGCGGCCGACGCAGTAGATGCGCCGCACCGGGAATCGCGACTCGCTGCCGGCGACCGGCACCGAGGGCTGGGGCCAGGGGGGGATGACCATGTTCAAGGCTGGGGCTCCTTAGCGGTTAGAATACGCTTTGCTTCCATCATAGTGCACCCGACATGAGCGCTAAAACCAAGGCGGCCGCCCAGGAGCTCAAGCTCGACCTGCTGCCCGGCCTGATCGGCTACCAGCTGCGCCTGGCCCAGCTGGCGGTGTTCGGCGACTTCGCCGCCGAACTGAAAGAGTACGACCTCTCGCCCGGCCGCTTCGGCGTGCTGGTGCTGATCGCCGCCAACCCGGGCATGACCCAGAGCCTGCTCGCCGCCGCCACCCAGCTCGACCGCTCGACCATGGTGGCGGTGATCGACCAGCTGGAGAAGCGCGGCCTGGTCGAGCGGCGCGACTCGCCCACCGACCGCCGCTCCAACGCCCTGGTGCTCACCGCCGAGGGCGAGAAGCTGCTCAAGCAGCTCAAGCGCCGCGTCAAGCACCACGAGGCGCGCATCGCCGCCGCCATGACGCCGGCCGAGACGGAGGCGCTGGTGGCCCTGCTCACCCGCATCCGCACGCGGCTTCAATCACCGGCGGAGCGGACCAGGAAGAAGTAGCTCGCCAGGACGGCCCAGCCGCACAGCGCGATCGCCGCCGTCATCGGCACGGCGCTCTGGTCGTAGGCATGGCCGACGGCGATGCCCGCCGCCGCCGCCAGCGACATCTGCACGAAGCCCATCAGCGCCGAGGCCGCGCCGGCCATCTTCGGGTAGGGCGCCAGCGCCCCGCCGATCGCGTTCGGCATCACCAGCCCGGTGGCCACCATGTAGAAGAACATCGGCAGCAGGACCGCCCAGACACTCGAAACCCCGGCCAGCGCCAGCGCCGCCATCAGGCTGCCGGCGGCCACGCCCAGCAGCGCCCCCATCATGACCATGCGGCGGGTGCCCAGGCGCAGGGTGTGGCGGCCGGTGAGCAGCGTGCCGACGATATAGCCGGTGACCACCAGGCCGAAGCTGGCGCCGAACCACTGCGGGCTCAGGCCGTGGATGCCGATCAGCACGAAGGACGAGCCGGAGATGAAGGAGAACAGCGCGGCATAGCCGAAGGCGGCGCAGAGCAGATAGCCGAGGTAGGCGCGGCCGGCGATCAGCTCGCGGAAGTTGCCGAGCATGCGGCGCGGCCGGGTCGCCAGCGGATCCAGGTGGGCATTGCTCTCGCCCAGCAGGCGGAACACCACCGCCGCCTGCACCGCCGAGAACAGCGCCAGCGCGGCGAAATTGGCGCGCCAGCCGAACCACACCGTCAGCCAGCTGCCGATGAAGGGCCCGATCATCGGCGCGATGGCCATGGCGCCGCTGATGTAGGCCAGCACCCGCGCCGCCTGCAGCGGGCCGTACACATCGCGGACGATGGCGCGGCCGAGCACCGGCCCGGCGCAGGCGCCGAGCGCCTGGAAGAAGCGGGCGGCGATCAGGGCATCGATGCCGGTCGCCAGCATGCAGGCCAGCGACGAGGCCAGGTAGAGCAGCAGGCCGAACAGCATCGCCGGCCGGCGCCCATAGCGGTCGGAGAACGGGCCGTAGAAAAGCTGGGCCACGGCGAAGCCGAGCAGGAACACCGACAGCGTCAGCTGCACGCGGGCGACATCGGTGGCGAATTCGGCGGTCATGCCGGGCAGCGCCGGCAGGTACAGATCGGTCGACAAGGGCCCCAGCGCCACCAGCGTCGTCAGCAGC
>JADLGU010000451.1 GCA_020849155.1 Rhodocyclaceae bacterium
CTGCGCGCGCTCGGCCTCGCCGACCAGGAGCTGCGGGGCGACCCGCCCCTGTTGGCGCGCCTCGAGCACCTGGCGCGCCACGTCGCCTTCCTCCTCGTCCTCGTCCCCGCGGCCATCCCGGGCATCCTCGTCCACCTGCCGGTCCTGGTGACCGCGGTGGCGGCGGGGGAGGGCCTGACCGACCGTGGCGACGTGCGGGCCACCATCAAGGTCTGCGCCGCCACCCTGCTCACCTTTGGCGCCTACCTCGCCGTGGCGGGCGCCGTCCTCTGGCAGGATCCTTCGCTCGACGGGGCCGCGCGGGCGGCGACCACGCTCTTGCTGCTCCTCCTGTCAGGCTACGCCACCATCCGGGTCCTGGAGCGGCAGGGCGAGCTGCGTCGCGGGCTCACGACCTTCCTGGCGCTGCTTCATCTGGACGAAGAGCTCGCCCGGCTGGCAGCGGAGCGGGATCGCTTGCGCGCCCGTCTGCTGGACCTCGTCGACCAGCACCTTGGTCCCGAGGTGCCACGCATCATCGACCGTCAGGAGCACGACGACGTGAAGGCCTGGCTCGACGCGGAGGACCTCGACTGATTTCCGCCTGTCTTTCGCCCGGCTCCTGTGCCAAGGTCGAAGTGTGAGCGACGGGCCCAAGGCCGAGCCCCAAGGCGGATCGGCGACAAAGCGACCCAAGACCGAGATGCGGGTGCCCCGCTACCTGGGGCCCCAGCCGCCGCCCCCTATTCCGGTGTCCCGCCTGCGCGCCGTCCCTGGCGAGGAGGCCTTCCTGCCCGGCGATCCCGGCCCGGGTGCGGGCGGCCTGCAGCTGCCGGACGGGCCGCTTGGGGCCGCGGAGCTCGCCCTCGGTCGTGCCGACCCGGACGCCGCCGCCGCCGCGGTCGCCGAGGGCTCCCTCGACGAGCCCGCGCGCCGCGTGGTGCGCGCGCGCGCCGCGCTCATGCAGGGGGACGTCGCCGCCGCCCGCGAGGTGCTCGGTGCCGATCGGGACAGGGAGCCCTTTGCCCTGGCCGACGCGGCTCTGTCCCTGGCCGAAGGCGACGCCGCTCGTGCAGCTCGTCGCGTGGCCGATGCGCTGTTTCGCCGCCCCAACGGCCTGGCGGAGCGCTACCTGCAAGCGCTCGTCAAGGTGGCCGAGGGAGAGCTCGAGGCCGCCCAGGTGGCCCTCGCCGAGGTGGCGCGTGCGTCACCCACCCACGCGGTGGCCCGCTACCAGCTCGGGCAGCTGATGCTCGCCGCCGGCGATCCGGCGCGCGCGGGCACGCTCTTCGAGATGTCCTGGCAGCTGCAGCCCACCTTCACGGCGCCGGCCATGGCGCTGGCCGAGATGCTGGTGGAGAGCCGCCAGTACGGCGAGGCCCTCAACCTCATTGGCCAGATCACCGAGACCACGCCGGAGGCCTTGACGCCCCGGGTGCTGCAGCTGCGCGTGCTTCTGGACGTCGGCGAGCGCGAGGCGGCGCTGCAGCTGGCGGAGCTCTTGCGCGGCAAGGTCCCCACGCACGCCGAGATCGCGCTCCTGCACGCCGAGGCCCTCAGCGAGAACGAGCGCACCGACGACGCCCGCAAGATCATCGAAGGGCTCCTGCAGGGAGGCACCACCGACGCCGCGCTCTTGCAGCGAGCCCGCCGCCAGCTGGCGCGCATCGCCCTCGGTGAGCGGCCGGCGCGCTCCGAGGAGGCGCTGTCGCTCTTGAAGACCGCCGCGCGGGCGGGAGGGGCCCTGGCCGGCGAGATGTGCATCGAGCTCTTCCACGTCGCCGTGGCCGTGGGCCGTCGCACCGACGCGGAGGAGGCGCTCGAGCTGTTGTCCCAGACGGGCGACGTTGGCGCGCTCATCTCCGGCGCCATCCTGGCGCGCAGCCACGCCATGTGGGCCTACGCGCGGAAGCTCGGCGAGACGGCGCGCGAGCACGTGGCCGGCTCGCCTGCAGAGTCCCAGCTCGACGGCTTCCTGGCGACGCTGCCGTAGCCTTACCCGGGCCCACGTCGTGCGTTGACAAGGGGGGGCGGCGCGACGATGGTCCCGCCCCATATGGCTTCCCCCCGCTTCCTCTCCCTCTACGACCAGACCAAGGAGCGCGACCTCCTCAAGCACGGGCGCCTCTACGTGGCCGCCGGCGTGATTTGGGGCGTCGCCATGC
>JADLGU010000074.1 GCA_020849155.1 Rhodocyclaceae bacterium
TCGCCGACATCGAGGACGTCATCCTGGTCGGCGGCATGACTCGGATGCCCAAGGTTCAGGAGACGGTGAAGCAGTTCTTCGGCAAGGAGCCGAGGAAGGACGTCAACCCCGACGAGGCCGTGGCCGTCGGCGCCGCCATCCAGGCCGGCGTGCTGCAGGGCGAGGTCAAGGATGTGCTGCTGCTCGACGTCACCCCGCTGTCGCTCGGCATCGAGACCCTGGGCGGCGTGATGACCAAGCTGATCGGCAAGAACACCACCATCCCGACCAAGCAGAGCCAGGTATTCTCCACCGCCGACGACAACCAGTCGGCCGTGACCATCCATGTCCTGCAGGGCGAGCGCGAAATGGCCTCCGGCAACAAGAGCCTAGGCCAGTTCAACCTCACCGACATTCCGCCGGCGCCGCGCGGCATGCCGCAGATCGAGGTCACCTTCGACATCGACGCCAACGGCATCCTCCACGTCTCGGCCAAGGACAAGGCCACCGGCAAGGAAAACAAGATCAAGATCCAGGCCAGCTCGGGCTTGAGCGAGGACGAGATCAACCGCATGGTGAAGGACGCCGAGGCGCACGCCGAGGAGGATCGCAAGCTGCACGAATTGGTCAACGCCCGCAACGGCTGCGACGCCATGATCCATTCCGTCAAGAAGGCCCTGTCCGATTTCGGCGAGAAGATCGACGCCGACGAGAAGGGCAAGATCGAGGCTGCCGTGAAGGAAGCCGAGGAGGCCATCAAGGGCAACGACAAGGAAGCCATCGAAGCGAAGACCGCGGCGCTCGCCCAGGCCAGCCAGAAGCTCGGCGAGAAAATCTACGCCGAGCAGCAGGCCGCCGCGGGCGCGACGGGCAGCGCGCCGGGCGGCGAGACCGGCAGCAAGAAGGACGAAGGCGACGTGGTGGACGCGGAGTTCACCGAGGTCAAAGACAAGAAGGGTTAAGGCGTCACCACGGTGACGTCCCAACTGGCCGAGTCAAGCGTCACCTGCAGTGACGCTTGACTCGGCCGCAGCGCTTGGAGCGATTTTGCTGGACTGACATGGCCAAAAAAGACTATTACGAGATCCTCGGCGTCAATCGCGATGCGTCGGACGACGAGATCAAGAAGGCCTATCGCAAGCTGGCTATGAAGCACCATCCGGACCGCAATCCGGACAACCCCAAGGCCGAGGAGCACTTCAAGGAGGCCAAGGAGGCCTACGAGATCCTCTCCGACGCGCAGAAGCGCGCCGCCTATGACCAATACGGCCACGCCGGCGTGGATCCGCAGGCAGGCGGCTTCGGCCCCGGCGGGCCGGGCAATATGGGCGGCTTCGCCGACGCCTTCTCCGACATCTTCGGCGACATCTTCGGCGGCGGCCGCGGCGGCGGCGGCCGCGGCGGCGTGTATCGCGGCGCCGACCTGCGCTACAACCTGGAAATCTCGTTGGAGGACGCCGCCCGCGGCACCGAAACGCGCATTCGCATCCCGACCATGGAGCAATGCGAGCAATGCGGCGGCAGCGGCGCCAAGAAAGGCACCGAACCCAAGACCTGCCCGACCTGCCACGGCCACGGCCAGGTGCGCATGCAGCAGGGCTTCTTCTCGATCCAGCAGACCTGCCCGAAATGCCACGGCAGCGGCCGCTTCGTCGCCGATCCCTGCCACAACTGCCACGGCTCGGGACGGGTCAAGCAGCACAAGACTCTCTCGGTAAAGATCCCCGCAGGCGTCGACGAGGGCGACCGTATCCGGCTCTCGGGGGAAGGCGAGCATGGCGCCGGCGGCGGCCCGCCGGGCGATCTCTACGTACAGATCCACATCAAGCCGCATTCGGTCTTCCAGCGCGACCACGACGATCTGCATTGCGAGATGCCGATCAGCTTCACCACGGCGGCGCTGGGCGGCGAGATCGAGATCCCCACCCTCGACGGCATGGCCAAGATCAAGATCCCGGCCGAAACCCAGAGCGGCAAGGTGTTCCGCCTGCGCGGCAAGGGCATCAAGGGCGTGCGCAGCCACGGCCATGGCGACCTGATGTGCCATGTCGTGGTGGAGACCCCCGTCAGCCTCACCGAGAGACAGAAGGAGCTGCTGCGCGAGCTGGAAGCCATCAACGTCAAAGACGGCTCGCGCCACAACCCCCGCGCCAAGTCCTGGATGGACAAGGTCAAGGATTTTTTCGGCGGCTAAACCTCAAGCCGACGCCACTTCCGGCCGCAATCATCTCAGCCAGCCTGACGACTCTGTCGCCGAGCTGACTGTGTTTCCTCATGGCGTTCGTTAGCGTGGCGGAAATCTCCCGGAGGAAGAATCATGCAGACTCGCTTATTCCACAACCTGCTGCTGGCCCTGCTGGTCGGTTGCGCCCCAATTGCCCAGGCCGAAACCGGCGTCAGTGACCAAACCATCGCCCTGGGCCAGTCGATCGCTCTGAGCGGAGCCCTGGGCGACCTGGGCAAGGAATACCAGGCCGGCGCACAGCTCTATTTCGACCAGGTCAACGCCCTCGGCGGCGTCGCCGGCCGCAAGATCAAGCTGGTTTCCCTCGATGACGGCTACGACACGAACAAGGCGCTGGAAAACACCAAACGCCTGGTCGAACAAGACAAGGTGTTCGCCATCTTCGGCCAGTTCGGCACCGGCATCACACAAGGATCGCTCCCGCTGACGACGGCGGCCAGCATCCCGCTATTCGCGCCTTACACCGGGGCGGACGCGCTGCGCGACAACGGCAACCGCTACCTGTTCCACATCCGCGCCTCCTATGGCCAGGAAATGGAGAAGATGGTCGAACAGCTGGTCGGCATCGGCATCCGCGACATCGCCGTGGTGTACCAGAACGACAGTTTCGGCAAGGCCGGCCTGCTCGGTGCCGAACAGGCGCTGGCGCGCCGCAACCTGAAGCCGGCCGCATTGGGCGCGATCGAGATGCCTGCGGTGGATACCAAGGCCGCGTTGGAGGCCGTGGCCAAGGCGCGCCCGTCGGCGATCATCCTGTCCACCGCCGGCAAGCCCTCGGTGAATTTCATTCGCGACTACCTGAAGACCGGTCAGCCGACCCAGTTCTATGCGCTGTCCGTGGTCAGCAGCCGACAGCTGGTCAAGGAGCTCGGCGCTGCCTCCCACGGCATCGCCATCGCCCAGGTCATGCCTTCGCCGTGGCGCTCCAGCAACGCCGTCGTGCGGGAATACCAGCAAGTGCTGGCGAAAGCCACTATCAAGGACTACTCCTACACGACCCTGGAAGGCTTCATCGCCGCAAAAATATTCATCGAGGCACTAAAGCGGACCGGCAAGGATCTCACCCGCGAGAAGCTCATCGCGACGCTGGAAGGCATGCGCAATTACGATGCCGGCGGCCTGGTCGTGGATTTCGGCCCGAAAAAGCGCAACGGTTCGACCTACGTCGATCTCTCCATCATCAGCAAGGACGGGCAATTCCTGCGCTGAAGCACACCACTGCGGCACCCCATCAGTCCGCCGCCCCGGCTTTTAAAATACAATTAATGGGCTTATTGTCTATTTTTTTGTATCATATACAAAACTGTGCGCACGGACGCTTCGCCGTTAATCTGAATCTTCTCGATCGGCAGCGGCTCATCTGCTGATACTGCTTTCGAGCTCGATTCGTTCTTTGGGTATCGCATGACGATTCCCGGGAGAGGGACAGACGGCCTCCGCCGACCGGCGCATTCCCAATGACTTGGAGGAGGTCAGCATGGATTCAACCATTGCGCGGTTGCTAACCGCGCTCGTCCCGTTGTTGCTTGTCTTGCTGTGCCGCGCCCTGCCGGCCGGCGCGGCGGATCCCGGCATCAGCCCCAGTATCATCCTGATCGGACAGACCGGCGTCTTCAGCGGCCCGGTCGCCGAACCGGCCCTGCAGTATCGTGCCGGCGCCCAGGTGTATTTCGAGGCGGTGAACGCCAAGGGCGGCATCCACGGCCGCAAGATCAAGCTGCTCTCCTACGACGACAAGTTCGATCCCAAGCTGGCCGCCGAGAACACCAAGAAGCTGCTCAACGAGGACAAGGTGTTCTCGCTCTTCGGAATCATCGGAACCGGTGCGACGGTCGCTACCATGCCGCTCGCGACGGAGCAGGCCGTGCCCGTGGTCGGGGCCTTGAGCGGCGCGGATGGCCTGCGCGATCCGAAGCTGAAGCTGCTCTTCCACACCCGCGCCAGCTACAGCGACGAGACGGGCAAGATGGTAGAGCAGCTCACCTCCACCGGCGTCAAATCCATCGCCGTGGTATACCAGGACGACCCCTTTGGCAAAGCCGGGCTGAAGTCGTCGCAAGGCGCCTTCGCCCGACATGGCGTCAAGCCGGTCATCGAGGCGCCCATCGACATGGGCAAGCTCGACGCGCTCGGCCCGACCGCGGCCAAGGTGGCGCAAAGCCAGCCGGGAGCGATCATCCTGATCACTGCCGGCAAGGCCTCGACGGCCTTCATCCGCGAGTACCTGAAGACCGGCGCGCGGCCGCAGTTCTTCGGCGTCTCGGTGCTGAGCGCCAAGGCGCTTCTCGCCGACCTGGGGCCGGACGCCCACGGCATCGTCATCGCCCAGGTGGTGCCTTCGCCCTTGCGCACCAGCTATGGCATCTCCAAGGAGTTCCTGGCCGCCGCCAAGAAGGCGGACAGCAAGGATGTCACCTACAACAGCCTGGAGGGTTATCTGACGGCCAAGGTCTTCGTCGAGGCGCTGCGCCGCGCCGGCAAGGACCTGACGCGCGAGAAGCTGATCGCCGCCCTGGAGAGCTTCAACAACTACGACCTGGGCGGCTTCGTCATCGACTACTCGGGCGGCAAGCGCGCCGGCACCAGCTTCGTCGACCTGTCAATCATCAGCAAGACCGGGCAGTTTTTGCACTGAGGCGTAGGGTCAGGCGCGGCGCCACTCGGTGGCGCCGCCCGGCCGGTCCTCGAGTACGATGCCCTGTGCCAGCAGTTCGGCGCGGATGCGATCGGCCTCGGCGAAGTTCCTGGCTTTCTTGGCGGCGGCACGGGCGAGGATGCGCGCTTCGATATCGGATGTACCCGGTTGGCCCGCGGCGGCCGGAACGGACTGCAGGTAGGCCACCGGATCACGCTCAAGCAGGCCGAGCGTGCCGCCCAATGCCTTGAGCAGGCCGGCGGCGGCGGCGGAGTGCGTGCGGTTGACTTCGTTGGCCAGTTCGAAGAGCGCGGCGATGGCCTCCGGCGTGTTGAAATCGTCGTCCATCGCCGTGCGGAATTTCGCGGCGTGCGGCTCGTCCCAGTCGATGGTGGCCGGGGCCGGCGCGAGATCCTTCAGCGCGGTGTACAACCGGCTCAGGGCGGCGCGGGCATCGTCCAGGTGGGTATCCGAATAATTGAGCGGACTGCGGTAATGGGCGCGCAGGATGAAGAAGCGCACCACCTCGGCATCGTACTGTTTGAGCACTTCGCGGATGGTGAAGAAGTTGCCGAGCGACTTCGACATCTTCTCGTCGTCCACCCGCACGAAGCCGTTGTGCATCCAGTAGTTCACGAAGCGGCAGCCGTGGGCGCCCTCGCTCTGCGCGATCTCGTTCTCGTGATGGGGGAACTGCAGATCCTGGCCGCCGCCGTGGATGTCGAAATGCGGCCCCAGCAGCTCGGAGCTCATGGCCGAACATTCGATGTGCCAGCCCGGCCGGCCGCTGCCCCAGGGCGAATCCCACTTCGCCTCGGCCGGCTCGCCTTCCTTGGCATGCTTCCAGAGGACGAAATCGAGCGGGTCGTGCTTGCCCTCCATGACATCGACGCGCTCGCCGGCGCGAAGATCCTCGAGCGACTTGCCCGAAAGCCGGCCGTAACCCTCGAACTTGCGCACGCTGTAGCAGACGTCGCGGTTGGCCGCGACGTAGGCATAACCGCTTTTCTCCAGTGCGCCGATCAGGCGCTGCATGGCGGCGACGTACTGGGTCGCGCGCGGCTCGTGATCCGGCGCCTGCACGCCCAGCGCGGCGGCATCCTCGCGCATGAAGGCGATGTAGCGGTCGGTGAGGGCCTGGATCGACTCGCCGTTCTCCTGCGCCCGGCGGATGATCTTGTCGTCGATGTCGGTGATGTTGCGCACATACACCACCCGGTAACCCGAGGCGCGCAGCCAGCGCGCCACCATGTCGAAGACCACCAGCACCCGGGCGTGGCCGAGGTGACAGTAGTCGTACACCGTCATGCCGCAGACATACATCCGCACCAGGCCGGGTTCGATCGGGGCGAACAGCTGCTTGTCGCGCAGCAGGGAATTGTGGATTTTCAGCATGGGGGCAAAACGCTCTGGAGACGGCCAATCGGCGGAGGGTTCGGCGCTTAAAAGGCGATTATTGTTGATCCGCCGCCGTTCTTGCTAGAATGCCAAATTATTCAAACGCCTATGGCAGAGAAGTATAACACGATGAGACTCCCCCGCCTCTCCGCTTCGTTCGCCGCGGCGCTCTGCGCCGGCCTGCTGGCTGCGCTCCCGCCGACCGTGCGCGCCGATAACCTGCAGGACGCCAGCCGCCTCATGAAACAAGGCCAGCTCGGCCCCGCCCTGGAGAAGACCGAGCAGGCGCTGGCCGCCAAGCCGAAGGACGCCCAGGCGCGCTTCCTCAAGGGGTTGATCCTCACCGAGATGGGCAAGCAGGCCGACGCCATCGTGGTGTTCACCAAGCTCACCGAGGATTACCCCGAACTGCCGGAGCCCTACAACAACCTGGCCGTGCTGTATGCCCAGCAGCGCCAGTTCGAGAAGGCCAAGAACGCCCTGGAGATGGCCATCCGCACCCATCCCTCCTATGCCACGGCCCACGAGAACCTCGGCGACATCTACGCCCGCATGGCCAGCCAGGCCTACGACAAGGCCCTCCAGCTGGATTCCTCGAATGCCAGCGCCCA
>JADLGU010000075.1 GCA_020849155.1 Rhodocyclaceae bacterium
AGATGCTGGCCCGGGAACAGGGCGGGCAACAGCGCGCAGGCGGCCGCCAGCGGCAGGACCAGTGGCTGCAGGCCTTCCAGTCGGGCGTGGAAACTCTCCACCCAATAGATCAGCACGGCAAGCCATAGCATCAGCGACAGCGCCGAAGAGAAGCCGAAGCGCATGACGCCGTCGCCGAAGAGTTCTCCGTACAGCACATGGCCGTGCATGAGCAAGGCGATGGCCAGGGCGCCCCTTTCCCAGATGTGTATTCCCTGGACCGGCTTGGCTACGGGTTGCGCCCATCGCGTGCGCCAGAAATGGAAACCGAGGAAGGCGTACAGCGAAGCGGGAAGCAGATGCGGTAAAATTCCTTGCATCGCGCAAGTCTACCTTCTTCCCGGAGCAATCGGAACATCATGCTGGACACGCTCACCCAACGTCTGTCACGTGTCGTCAAGAACCTGCGTGGCCAGGCCAGGCTGACCGAGGACAACATTGCCGAAGCGCTGCGGGAAGTGAGAATGGCCCTGCTGGAGGCCGATGTCGCGCTGCCGGTGGTCAGAGAACTGATCGCCCGCATCAAGGAGAAGGCGGTTGGCCAGGAAGTGATCGGCAGCCTGACTCCCGGCCAAGCGCTGGTGGGCGTGGTGCACCGGGAACTGACGGAATTGATGGGCGGGAACCACAGCGGCCTCGATCTGGCCGTCCAGCCTCCTGCGGTGGTGTTGATGGCCGGGCTGCAGGGCGCCGGCAAGACCACCACCACCGGCAAGCTCGGCAAGCTGCTGCGGGAGCGCATGAAGAAGAAAGTGCTGGCCGTCAGCGCCGACATCTACCGGCCCGCCGCCATCCAGCAGTTGAAGCAGGTTTCCGAACAGGCCGGCATCGATTTCTTCCCCACCCAGGCCAGCGACAAGCCGGCGCTGATTGCCGCGTCGGCGCTCGATTTCGCCAGGAAACACTATTACGACGTGGTGTTGTTCGATACCGCTGGCCGTTTGGCGATCGACGAGGCCATGATGCGCGAGGTGGCCGAGCTGCATGCGGCGCTGCAGCCGGTCGAGACCCTTTTCGTGGTGGATGCCATGCTCGGCCAGGATGCCGTGAATACGGCGCGGGCGTTCAACGATGTCCTGCCACTGACCGGCGTCGTTCTCACCAAGCTGGATGGCGATGCGCGGGGCGGCGCGGCGCTTTCCGTGCGCCATGTCACCGGCAAGCCGCTGAAGTTCGCCGGGGTGGGCGAGAAGCTGAACGGGCTGGAGGAATTCCACCCCGAACGTATGGCTTCACGCATTCTCGGCATGGGCGACGTCCTTGGCTTGATCGAGGATGCCCAGCGCGGCGTCGACCAGGAGAAAGCCCAGGCCTTCGCCAAGAAACTGAAAGCCGGCAAGGGCTTCGACCTGAGCGACTTCAAGGAACAGATCGGCCAGATGCGCAAGATGGGCGGCTTGTCTGGGTTGCTGGACAAGTTGCCGGCCCAGTTTGCCCAGGCCGCCCAGCAGGCCGGATCACAGGTCGAGGACAAGGCGGTGCGCCGCCTCGAAGGGATCATTGATTCCATGACTCCCGCGGAGCGGATCCGGCCCGAGCTGATCAAGGCCTCGCGCAAGCGCCGCATCGCCGCCGGTGCGGGGGTATCCGTTCAGGAAGTCAACCGCCTGCTGAACCAGTTCGATCAGACACAGAAGATGATGAAGCAGTTTTCCAAGGGCGGCATGCAGAAGCTGATGCGGGGAATGAAGGGGATGCTGCCGGGGATGCATTGATCCGCTTGTCCTCCTCAACGGGCCTCCTTCCTCGTGGCCCTATCGTCTGGGCGCGCCCCCCGGCAAGTAATGCCACTGCCTTTCCCAGGAAGCGCGCACGGCATCCGGATACTCGGCTCTGCCCAGACTGCCGTTGTAGCGGCCCAGCGCCCGAAACAGATCCCCCTTCTCGATATCCAGGTAATGCTTGAGGATGGTGCAGCCATAGCGCAGATTCATGCGCAGATGGAACAGGTTGTCGTTCCGGCTGCCGATCAGCTTGACCCAGAAGGGCATGACCTGCATGTAGCCGCGCGCCCCGGCCGAGGAGACCGCATACTTCTTGAAGCCGCTTTCGACCTGGATGAGTCCCAGCACCAGCTGCGGGTCCAGCCCGGCACGGGTCGCCTCGTAATGCACTGCGCGCAGGAATTCGAGTCGCTGCTCCTGGTTGGGCATGCGCTTGGTCAGCCGTTTCGACATGTCCTCCAGCCAGTTCACCGCCTCGACCGGACTGCGAAACGAGCTAGTTGGCGGTTTGCGGTCCGAGATGGCGGCATGCAGTGCTGCCTGGACACTGGCGGCCAGCGGCTCGTATTTTTGCGTGCCGGCCGCTGCCTTGCCTGCGACAAGCAACAAAAGGTAGAAAACGATAGCCCGCTTCACGCGCCTAGACGCTCTCGCATGAAGGTTCCGATTTCGGCCAGAGGCACCTTGATCGCGGCGGAGTCGCGCCGCTCCTGATATTCCACAGTGCCTTCCTTGAGCCCGCGCTCGCCGATAGTGACGCGGTGCGGTACCCCGATCAATTCCAGATCGGCGAACATCACGCCCGGACGTTCGTCCCGGTCATCGATCAGCACATCGACGCCGGCCTTTCGCAACTCGTCGTAAAGGGCTTGGGCGGCGTCCTGCACAGACCGACTTTTACCGTAACCGATGGGGGCAATGGCGACCTCGAACGGCGCGATGGCGCGCGGGAAAAGGATGCCACGCTCATCGTGGTTCTGCTCGATCGCGGCACCCACGATGCGCGTGACGCCGATGCCATAGCAACCCATTTCCATGATGCGCGGCTGGCCCGATTCGTCGAGAAAGGTGGCCTTCATGGCCTCCGAATACTTGGTGCGCAGCTGGAAAATGTGTCCCACCTCGATGCCTCGGCAGATCGACAAGCGGCCCTTGCCATCGGGGCTGGGATCGCCTTCGACGACGTTGCGGATGTCGAGCACGTAGTCCGGTTCGCGCAGGTCGCGCCCCCAGTTCACTCCCGCCAGGTGGTATCCCGCCTCGTTGGCGCCGCAGACGAAATCGCTCATTTGCGCAACCGTGCGGTCGGCGACGACAGGAATGCCTTCGCCGATGCCTACAGGGCCGATGTAACCCGGGCGACAGCCGAGAAAGCGCTCCACCTCTTCGTCGGTGGCGAAACGAAAGGGATTGAGAAAGGGCTGTTTGCCCGCCTTGATTTCATTGAGGGTGTGGTCGCCGCGAATGAGGAGCAGGAGAAACTGCCCGTCGTGCATGACGGCGATGGCCTTCACAGTCGAGGCGAGCGGCAGTTTGAGCAGGGCGGCCACGTCCTCGCAGCGGGTCTTGCCGGGGGTGGCGACCTTCTTCATCTGCTCGGCATGGCCGTCGCGGGGCGTGGTCGGCGCCAGGCCTTCCGCCAGTTCGACGTTGGCGGCGTAGTCGGAATCCGGACAGAAGGCTATGGCGTCCTCGCCGGAATCGGCAAGGACATGGAACTCGTGAGATCCGGTGCCGCCGATCGATCCCGTGTCGGCAGCGACAGCCCTGAACCTGAGTCCCAGACGGGTGAAGATGCGGGTGTAGGTCTCATGCATATTCCGGTATTCGCGCTGCAGGTCCTCGTAGTTGGCGTGAAAGGAATAGCCGTCCTTCATGAGGAATTCGCGGCCGCGCATGACGCCAAAGCGCGGGCGGATCTCGTCGCGGAACTTGGCCTGGATCTGGTAGAGATGCAAGGGCAACTGGCGGTAGCTCCTGATTTCCCGACGGACGACATCGGTGATGACCTCCTCGTGGGTGGGACCGATGACGAAGTCGCGCTGGTGGCGATCCTGGATGCGCAGGAGTTCCGGGCCGTACATCTCCCAGCGGCCGGTTTCCTGCCACAGCTCGGCGGGAATGACGGCCGGCATCAGCAGTTCTATCGCGCCGGCCCGATCCATCTCCTCGCGAATGATGTTCTCGACCTTGCGCAGGATGCGCAAGCCGAGCGGCATCCAGGTATAAATGCCGCCCGCCAGCCGTTTGATCAAGCCCGCGCGCAGCATGAGCCGATGGCTGATGATCTCCGCGTCGGCGGGTGCTTCCTTGAGCGTGGCGATGAAGAATTGCGAGGCGCGCATGGTCGTAATGTCGTGAAAGATTGGAATTTTACCGCAGTCGGCCGGGCCGCAATCGGCAGAGCGCGGATCTCCTTTCAATCGCCGGCGAATTGTGAAAAAATGAACCCAGTTCAATTTTGATGAGTAGCAGACATGCTCGATCGCGAAGGCTTTCGCCCGAACGTCGGCATCATCCTGGTCAACGGCAAGAACGAGGTTTTTTGGGGCAAGCGCATTCGAGAGCATTCCTGGCAGTTCCC
>JADLGU010000076.1 GCA_020849155.1 Rhodocyclaceae bacterium
GCTGCTGAAGCCCCAGGAGAAGGCGATCTCGGTGATGGACTTCCAGGCGCTGGCGGTGGCCGACTTCGCCTACGTCCTCGGCCTCGGCGAGGCCATTGCCGGATAAAGTCAGTCGCTGCGGGACGGCGTCAATCCTCGAACGGCAGCCCGACGTAGTTCTCCGCCAGCGTCGTGCGGCCGGCCAGCGAATGCACGACGTAGTCCAGCTCGGCGTCGAGCGCGCGCTGCTCGAAGGGATTGGTGTCGGGGAAGGTGTGCAGCAGCAGGGTCATCCACCAGGAGAAGCGCTCGGCCTTCCAGATGCGGCGCAGGCAGCGCGCCGAATAGTGGTCGATGCCGGTCTCGCTGCCCCGGTAGAACTCGATGAGGGCGCGCGACAGGTAGCGCACGTCGGTGGCGGCGAGGTTGAGGCCCTTGGCGCCGGTCGGCGGCACGATGTGGGCGGCGTCGCCGGCGAGGAACAGGCGGCCGAAGCGCATCGGCTCGGCGACGAAGCTCCTCAGCGGGGCGATGCTCTTCTCGATCGACGGGCCGGTGACCAGCCGCGCGTTGGCCTGCGGGTCGAGGCGCCGGCGCAGCTCGTCCCAGAACATGTCGTCGGGCCAGTCTTCGACGCGCTCGGTCAGCGACACCTGCAGGTAATAGCGGCTGCGCGTGTGGGAACGCATGCTGCACAGGGCGAAGCCGCGCGCAGTCTTGGCGTAGATCAGCTCCTCGGACACCGGCGGCGTGTCGGAGAGCAGGCCGAGCCAGCCGAAGGGATAGACGCGCTCGAAGTTGGTGATGGCGGTCTTCGGCACGCTGGCGCGGCAGACGCCGTGGAAGCCGTCGCAGCCGGCGATGAAATCGCATTCGATCTCGTGGCTGGCGCCGTCCTTGACGTAGCGCACGCGCGGCTTTGCCGAGTCGAAGTCGTGCACGCTGACGTCCTTCGCCTCGTACTCCGTCTTCAGCCCGGCCGCGGCGCGGGCCTGCATGAGGTCCTTGGTCAGCTCGGTCTGGCCGTACACCATCACCTTCCTGCCGCCGGTGAGGCCGGCGAGGTCGATGCGGTGGCGCGTGCCGCCGACGAGCAGCTCGATGCCCTCGTGCGGCAGGCCCTCGGCGTGCATGCGGCTGCCGACGCCGGCCTCGTCGAGGAGGTCGACGGCGACCTGCTCCAGCACGCCGGCGCGGATGCGGCCGAGCACGTATTCGGGCGTGTGGGCCTCGAGGATGACGGCGTCGATGCCGGCCTTGGCCAGGAGCTGGCCGAGGATGAGGCCGGAGGGGCCGGCACCGATGATGGCGACTTGCGTTCTCATGTTCAGTCTCTCTGTTGTCGTTGGGGCGCTAGATGCCCTCCATGGCCAGCAGGCCGGAGGCGGTGTTGGAAATCGGGATGTGGTAATTGGCGTGCACCTTCTGCACTTCGCCCAGCAGCGCGCCGCGCGCGGCGAGCCAGTTGAGCAGCTCGACGCCCTGGGTGCCGGTCAGCTCGACCAGGTCGAGGATCGAGTAGCGCGTCACCCAGAGCGGATCGGCGATGAGCTTTTCGAGGAACAGCAGGTCGAATTTCTTATTGATGAATCCGGCGCGCTGGCCGTCGAGCTGGTGCGACAGGCCGCCGGTGCCGATCACCACCACCCTCGCATCGGCGTCCCACGACTCGACGGCGCGGCCGATGGCCTGGCCGAGCTTGAAGCAGCGCGCCGCCGTGGGCAGCGGATGCTGCACGGTATTGATGCACACCGGCACGGTGCGCACCGGGCAGGGATGCCGATCCGGCCAGAGCAGTTCGAGCGGCAGGGTGAAGGCGTGGTCCACCACCATCTCCTGGCAGGTGGTGAGGTCGAACTCCTCGCCGACCAGCGACTCGATCAGGTGCCAGGAGAGGTCCGGCTCGCCGCGGTACGGCGGCAGGGTCGGGATGCCCCAGCCCTCGTCGGCGTTGCGGTATTCGGGCGCGGCGCCGACGGCGAAGGTCGGCTGCTTGTCGAGGAAGAAGTTGAGGCCGTGGTCGTTGTAGATCACCACCGCCACGTCCGGACGGACTTTCGCCAGCCACTCGCGCACCGGCGGAAAGCCGTCGAAGAAGGGCTTCCAGTACGGGTCCTGCTGCAGCTTGTTGGCGATGGCCCGGCCGATGTAGGGGACGTGGGTGACGTTGACGGCGCCGACGATGCTTGCCATGGTCATGCCTCCTGAAGGGCCGCCCCGAAGGGGGCATGCGCCCCCTCGGGGGGCAGCGAGCGAATGCGAGCGTGGGGGCACATCATCATTTCCTCCCCGCTTCGACCAGCTTCGCCTTGAACTCGTCCTTGCTCATGCCGGTCTGCTGCGCGCCGATGTCCTGCATGTCGAGGCCGAAGATGCCGCCGAGCTTGGCGAGGTAGTAGGCGTTGCCGCCGGCCTCGATCATCTTCAGCACGTTGAGGCTGCGCACGGCCTCGCGCTGCTGCGCGCTGAGCCCGAACTTCGCGCAATAGGCCTCCTGGTCCCTGAGGAACTCGGCGCGGTTCTCCGCCGAGTTGAAGGAAAAGCACATCTTGTTGAGCGCGTAGCCCTTGCGCGCCTGCTCCCCGTCGAACACCGTGGTGCCGGGGATCTCGCGCTTCACCTTGCCGGAATTCATGGCTTGTCTCCTAGAACGTTTCAGTGTCGATCTCCTTTTGCGTGGCCGCGTTGTAGCGCGGCCCGGCGACGCTCCGCTGGTTGATGAGCGCGTCCAGGCGGGCGACGAGGCTGCCGTCGAGCCTGACCGGGGCGCCCCCGGCGTTCTCGTCGAGATGCTCCGGCTGCCGGGTGCCGAAGATCGGCAGGATGTGGTCGCCCTTCGCCAGCAGCCAGGCGAGCGCGAGCTGGGCCGGCGTGCAGCCGGCCTCGTCGGCGATGCGCCGGTATTCCGGCAGCAGGGCGAGGTTTTTTTCGTAGTTGGCCGGCTCGAAGCGCGGCATCTGGCGGCGGATGTCCTTCGCTTCCAGCTCGATGTCGGGGTCGCGCAGCCTGCACGTGAGGAAGGCGCGCGCCAGCGGGCTGAAGGCGACGAAGGCCGTGCCCAGCGCGCGGCAGGTTTCCAGCGTGGCGATCTCCGGGTTGCGCGTCCACAGCGAATATTCGGACTGCAATGCGGCAATCGGATGCACCGCATGTGCCTTGCGCAGCGTCGCCGCCGAGACTTCGGAGAGTCCGATCATGCGCACCTTGCCCTCCTCCACCAGTTCGGCCAGCGCGCCGATGCTGTCCTCGATCGGCACCTGCCTGTCCCAGCGATGCAGGTAGTAGAGGTCGATGACGTCCGTCTGCAGGCGCTGCAGGCTCTCCTCGCAGGTGCGCTTCAGCGTCTCCGGACGGCCGTCGATGACGCGCTTGCCGTCGACGCCGGTCATGCCGCACTTGCTGGCGAGGAAGATCCTCTGCCGGTGCGGCTTGAGCACCTTGCCGAGCAGCGTCTCGTTTTTGCCGAAGCCGTACAGCGCCGCCGTGTCGAAATGCGTGATGCCATGGTCGAGCGCGCGCAGCAGCAGCGCCGCGGCCGCCTCGTCCGAGGGCGGCGTGCCGTAGGCGTGGCTGAGGTTCATGCAGCCCAGACCGAGGGCGGAGACGTCGACGGCGCCGATGCGGCGGGTGTCCACGCTCAGATCCTCAGCACGAACAGGGTGATCGACGGAAAGGCCACCAGCAGGACGACCCGCAGCAGGTCGCTGACGACGAAGGGGGCGACGCCGCGGTAGGTGTCGCGGATGGGGATGTCCGGCGCCATCGACTGGATGACGAACAGGTTCATGCCCACCGGCGGCGTGATCAGGCCGACCTCGACGACGATCAGCACCAGGATGCCGAACCAGATCGCCATCTCTTCCGGCGGCAGGCCGAAGTCGAGCCCCGAGACCATCGGGAAGAAGATCGGGATGGTCAGCAGGATCATCGACAGCGAGTCCATGACGCAGCCGAAGACCAGGTAGAAGACCAGGATCGCCCACAGCACGGCGAAGGGGCTGAGGCCGAGGCTGCCGACCCAGGTGGCGAGTTCCTGCGGCAGCTGCGACAGGGCAAGGAAGGTGTTGTAGGCGGCGGCGCCGAGCACGATCATGAATACCATGCCGGTGCCGCTCGCCGTGGCCTCGAAGGCGCGCAGCACCTTTTCGCGGTTGAGGCCGCCCTTCCAGCCGGCCAGCAGGCCGGTGGCGACGGCGCCGACGGCGGCGCCCTCGGTCGGCGTAAAGATGCCCGAGTAGATGCCGCCGATGACGACGACGAAGATCGCCACCACCGGCCAGACGTCGCGCTGGGCGCGCAGCCGCTCCGGCCACGGCAGCGGCGCGAAGCGGTGGCCGCCCCATTGCGGCCGCAGGCGCACGACGATGCCGATCACCAGCATGTAGCCGAGCGCCGCCAGGATGCCGGGGACGAAGGCGGCGGCGAACATCTTGGCGATGTTCTGCTCGGCGAGGATGGCGTAGATCACCAGCACGATCGAGGGCGGGATGAGGATGCCGAGCGTGCCGCCGGCCGCCAGCGCGCCGCTGGCGAGCCCGCCCTCGTAGCCCGCCTTGCGCAGTTCGGGCAGCGCCACCTGGCCCATGGTCGCCGCGGTGGCGAGCGAGGAGCCGCAGATCGAGCCGAAGCCGGCGCAGGCGCCGATGGCCGCCATCGCCACGCCGCCCTTGCGGTGGCCGAGCAGGGCCTCCCCCGCCTTGAACAGCGCCTGCGACATGCCGCCGAGCGAAGCGAACTGGCCCATCAGCAGGAACAGCGGCACGATGGACAGCGAGTGGCTGGAGAAGGTGCTGTAGGCCAGCGTCTTCATCTGGTTGAGCAGCGGGCCGAGGCTGCCGTAGACCAGCCAGGAGCCGGCGAGGCCGAGCGCCAGCATCGACAGGCCGATCGGCACGCGCAGGAAGATCAGCAGCAGCAGCGCGGGGAAGGACCAGGCGGCAAGGGTCAGCGGGTCCATCAATGCGCCCCCTCTTCCGCCGTGAAACCTTGCGGGCGCGCGGCCAGGCCGAGCGTCTCGAGCAGGCGCCAGGCATAGGCGAAGCAGCCGAGCACGCCCGGCACGAAGGAGGCGGCGTAGCCCCACCAGACCGGCATCTGCAGGATGAAGCTGACCTCGCCGTTATCGCGATACTCCAGCATGGCCAGCCCAATGCGCCAGACCAGGAGCAGCCAGACGCCGAACATCAGCGCGTCGCTGAATATCTCCAGAAAACGGCGCAGCGCGGCCGGATAGGCATGCCAGAACATCGCCACATAGGCATGCGCATGCTTGAGGTGGCACCAGGGCAGGAAGCAGAACACGGCGAGCGCGGTGCCGGCCTCGACGAGTTCGAAGTCGCCGGGAACGGGACCGAGACCGGCGAAACTGAGCGCGCGGCCGGCGATGCTGAAGACGCTCATGGCGGCCAGCAGGGTTAGCACGAAGGCGCCGAACCAGGCCATCCGGCGGCTGGTGTCGTAGATGAACTTGCTCATGGAGGAAATGCCGGCCGGCCGTCGCGTCGACGGCCGGCCGGCTGCAGGATCACTTCTTCTTCGAATATTTCGCGATCAGCGCCTCGGCTTCTTCCGCCAGCTTCGGACCGTCGATGCCCTTGCTGCCCACTTCCTTGTACCAGACCGCGCGCACGCCGGAGGCGGTGCGGCGCCAGGTCTGGGTTTCGGCGGCGTCGAGCATGTGGATCTTGTTGCCGGCCTTCTGCGCCAGCGACAGGCCGACCTTGTCGCCCTCGTCCATGGCGCGGCCGAACAGCGCCGCCGTCTCGATGCCGCTGTTGGCGTCGATGACCTTCTTCAGGTCGGCCGGCAGCTTGTCGTAGGCGCCCTTGTTCATCGCCACCACGAAGGTCTGGGTGTACAGGCCCTGGTCGCCGGCGAAGCCGGTGTGGTTCTTGACGATCTGCTGCACCTTCAGCGCCGGCGTCACTTCCCAGGGAATCGTCGTTGCGCTGATGACGCCCTTGGAGAGCGCCTCACCGACGGCCGGCACCGGCATGCCGACCGGCGTGGCGCCCAGCTGCTCGAGCATGATGTTGATGACGCTCGAGCCGCCGCGCACCTTCATGCCCTTCATGTCCTCAAGCCTGGTGATCGGGTCCTTGCTGTGGATGAGGCCGGGGCCGTGCACGTGCACCGCGATGACCTTGACGTCCTTGAACTCGTCCATGGCGTGCTTCTCGACGAACTCCTGGAAGGCGCGCGAGGCCGGCTCGGCGAGGCCGCTGCTGAACGGCAGTTCGAACACCTCGGTCTTCGGGAAGCGTCCCGGCGTGTAGCCGAGCACGGTCCACACGATGTCGGCGACGCCGTTCTTGGCCTGGTCGTACAGTTCGGGCGGCTTGCCGCCGAGCTGCATGCTGGGGAACAGCTGGACCTTGATGCGGCCGCCGCTCTCCTTCTCGACCTTCTGCGCCCACGGCGTAATGGCCTTGGCCGGGATCGTCGCCTGCGGCGGCAGGAACTGGTGGAAGCGCAGGGTCACGTCGGCGGCGTGCGCCAGTGGTGCGGCGCCGGCGAACAGGGCGGCCGCGAGGATGCTTCTCAGGCTGGTTTTCATGGTCATCTCTCCTCTCTTGTGGTTAACGCTGGAGCTGCTGTTCGAGCATGTGCAAGGTGCGGTAGCAGGGCAGCACCTGCGCCACGCTCGCATTCGGTTCGCGGCCTTCGCGGATGGCGGCGAAGAATTCGCGGTCCTGCAGTTCGATGCCGTTTATCGACACGTCCACCTTCGACACGTCGATCTTCTCGTCCTTGCCGTTCACCAGGTCGTCGTAGCGGGCGATGTAGGTGCCGGTGTCGCCGATGTAGCGGAAGAAGGTGCCGAGCGGGCCGTCGTTGTTGAAGGAC
>JADLGU010000077.1 GCA_020849155.1 Rhodocyclaceae bacterium
CCTGGGGGTTGAATATCGAGAGATCTATCTGCAAGGAAAATCCTTTTGAATTCTCGTTAGTTAGGCGCAATACAGATAATTTACATTAAATCCTAGCAACAACTATGTTCCCTGTAAAGTATTTTTTGCTTGCCGCTGTCGCACCAGCCCGACACTTCCGAAATGCTCTCCTCACATTCCGCTAATATGTTGATTGTAAATGAGTAAATATCAAGTCCAAGACCCTGCGCCCGGAGATATGCCGCCTCGGCGAACCTCACTGGAAGCCGAGGCATATAATGGCGCGCCTTGATTCTGACGAGTTCATCCTTGCTTACCGTTCTGCGCTGGATTGCCTACCCGATCCTTTTCCTGGCCGGCCTTGCCCTGATGGGCTTCGCCCTGCTGGCGATCGTGGTCGTCCTGGCCTATCCCCAGCTTCCCTCCCTCGAAGCCCTCACCGACTACCAGCCCAAGATCCCGCTGCGGGTCTATACCTCCGACGGCCATCTAATCGGCGAATTCGGCGAGGAGCGCCGCGCCCTGGTGCGCATCCAGGAGGTCCCGCCGGCGATGAAGCAGGCCATCCTGGCTGCCGAGGACGAGCGCTTCTACCAGCATCCCGGCGTAGATACGATCGGCATTCTGCGCGCCGCCTACGCCAACTTCAGCAGCGGCGGCAAGCGCCAGGGCGCCAGCACCATCACCATGCAGGTGGCGCGCAACTTCTTCCTTTCGAGCGAGAAGACCCTGGCGCGCAAGGTCTACGAGGCGCTTCTCGCCTTCAAAATCGAGAACAATCTCACCAAGGACGAGATCCTGGAGATCTATATCAACCAGATCTACCTCGGGCAACGCGCCTACGGCTTCGCCTCCGCGGCCCAGATCTATTACGGCAAGCCCCTCAAGTCCATCACCGTCGCCGAAGCCGCCATGCTGGCCGGGCTGCCGAAGGCCCCCTCCAGCTTCAACCCGGTGGCCAACCCCAGGCGCGCCAAGCAGCGCCAGCTGTATGTACTGCGGCGCATGCGCGAGCTGGGTTATATCGACGACGCCCAGCTGGCCGAGGCGCAGAAGCAGGATCTGCGCATCAAGCGTGACGTCAACGAGTTCGGAGTGCGCGCCGATTATGTCGCGGAAATGGCGCGGCAGATCGTCTTCGAGCGCTTCCAGGAAGAGGCCTACACCCGCGGCCTGCGGGTCATCACCACCATCCTCAAGGCGGACCAGGAGGCGGCCTATGCCAGCCTGCGGCGCGGGGTGATCGATTATGACAAGCGGCATGGCTATCGTGGCGCCGCCGGCTTCGCCGACCTCGGCCAGCCCGGCAGCGCCCTCGACGAGACGCTGGAAGAAGCGCTGCAGGACGAGCACGATTCTGACGACATCCACGCCGCCGTCATCCTCGAGGCCTCCCCCAAGCTGGTGAAGGCCTATCGGCGCGGCGGCGAGACGGTGCAGGTATCCGGCGAAGGGCTGAAGTTCGCCCAGCGCATGCTGGAGGACAAGGCGCCGGCCAACAAGCGCCTGCGCCGCGGCGCCGTCATCTACGTGCAGAAGGACGAGAAGGGCCACTGGCAGATCGTGCAGCTGCCGGAGGTCGAGGCCGCCTTCGTCGCCGCCAGCCCGACCGACGGCGCCATCCGCGCCCTGGTCGGCGGCTTCGATTTCAACCGCAACAAGTTCAACCACGTCACCCAGGCCTGGCGCCAGCCCGGCTCCAGCTTCAAGCCCTTCATCTATTCAGCGGCCCTGGAAAAGGGCTTCACGCCGGCCAGCATCATCCAGGACGAACCGCTGGTGGTCTCCGCCGCCGAGACCGGCAGCCAGGCCTGGGAGCCGAAGAACTACGACGGCAAGTACGAGGGCCCGATGAGCATGCGCACCGGGCTGGCGAAATCGAAGAACCTGGTCTCGATCCGCATCCTCAAGTCGATCGGCACCCACTATGCCCAGGACTACGTCACCCGTTTCGGCTACGAGGCCGACAAGCACCCGCCCTACCTCACCATGGCCCTGGGCGCCGGCAGCGTGACGCCCTGGCAGCATCTGGCCGGCTACGCCGTGTTCGCCAACGGCGGCTACCGCATCCAGCCCTACGTCGTGAAGCAGATCCTCGACGACAAGGGCAATGTCCTGGCCGAGGCCCAGCCCCACGCCGCCGGCGACGAGAACCTGCGGGTCATCGATCCGCGCAACGCCTACCTGATGGACAGCATGATGCACGACGTCGTGCGGCGCGGCACCGCCACCCGGGCGCTGGCCCTGAAGCGCAGCGACCTGGCCGGCAAGACCGGCACCACCAACGATTTCGTGGACGCCTGGTTCTGCGGCTACCAGCCGGCCCTGGTCGGCGTCGCCTGGATCGGCTTCGACCAGCCGAAGAAGCTCGGCAACGGCGAGACGGGCGGCTCGGCCGCCCTGCCGATCTGGCTCGGCTACATGGAAAAGGCGCTGAAGAACGTGCCCGAGTCGCACATGCCGACGCCGGAAGGCCTGATCAGCATCAAGATTCCGGGCGAAAGCGCCGGCGGGACGGACAAGGGCACGGAGCTGATCTACAAGGAAAGCCTGCCGCCGCC
>JADLGU010000078.1 GCA_020849155.1 Rhodocyclaceae bacterium
CGCCGTGCCGCTGTCGATGGTGCGCGAGATCCTGCCGATCGTGCCGGGCGAGGTGCAGGAAGTCGGCGGCCGCGCCACCATGGTGGTGCGCGGCGAGGTGCTGCCGGTCTACCCGCTCAATTACCTGATCGGCTGGCCGCAGGAGCGCACGCCGGAATACGGCGTGCTGATGCAGACCGCCGAGACCAGCTTCATCCTGGCCATCGACAACTTCGCCGGCCGCGACGACGCCGTGATCAAGTCGCTGGAAGGCTTCCGGCCCAAGGGGGTGGCCGGCGTCACCACCTTGGCCAACGGCCAGATCGTGCTGATCCTCGACATCAAGGAGCTGCTGGGCGACCTGGGCGACAACCGCGGCGTGGCGCGGCAGCTGTTCCTGGCCGATTCCCCGCTGCTCGTCAAAGCGGCCTGAGGAGAAGATCATGAGCGGAGCGGCAATGCAGTGGCAGGCGCCGGCGGTGGTTGAGGGCGCCTCGTCGCACGACCAGGGCCTGCGCCAGGTGCTGGAGGAGACCCGGCGGCTGGCCGCCCAGTCCTCCCTGCTGGCCCTCAACGCGGTGTTCGAGTCGGCCGAGGCCGGCCGCCAGGCCGGATTGGCCGGGGAGATGGAAAGCCTCGGCGGCGAAGCCGGTCGCGCCGCGGCCGAGGCCGAGCGCATCGTCGCCGCGGTCGACACGCTGCTGCAGCAGATCCAGGCCGCCGCTTCGCTGTCCCATCCATTGTGAGAATCCGTTCGGCATGCTGAAATAGCGTCACGCCTCCACGGACTCCTAATCCATCTTGTCCCGTTTCGATTTCGATGCCTGGCGCGAGCTGGCGGCGCGCGACCCGGCTGAATACTTCCGCGAGCGCGAGCGGGCCATCAGCGCCTTCATCGCCGAGCGCCCTGAGGCCGAGCCGGGCCTGCGCGACCTGCAGGCCCACATCGACCAGGTGCGTGCCGTCTCCGGCAGCCCGGCCAAGGCCGCCCGCGAGCTGGCGCGCATGCTGGGCGACCGCCTCGAAGCGCTTGCCGGCCATCTGCAGCGCCTCGATGAGCAGACCGGCGCCCTGCAGGCGCTAGTGGTGCGACGCGCCGACTGATCAGCCGAGGGTGAAGTAAAACGTAGCGCCCTGGCCCGGCGCCGCCTCGGCCCAGATGCGGCCGTTGTGGCGCTTGATGACGCGGGCCACCGTGGCCAGCCCCACGCCGCTGCCTTCGAATTCCTGGGCGCTGTGCAGGCGCTGGAAGGGCGCGAACAGCTTGTCGGCGTAGGCCATGTCAAAACCCGCGCCGTTGTCGCGCACGAAATAGATACGCTCGCCGCCGCCATCTGAGCAGCCCAACTCGATGCGGGCTTCGGCCGTCTTGGCCGAGTATTTCCAGGCATTCTCGATCAGGTTCTGCAAGGCCATGCGCAGCAGCTGTGCATCGCCGCGGGCGCGCAGCCCGGCGTCGATGCCGACCCGGACCTGCCGCTGGGTTGCGCCCTGGCGCAGTTCATCGACGATCTCGCCGGCCAGGGCGGTCAAATCGACATCCGTCGGGCGGATTTCGGTACGGTCGATGCGGGTCATCTCGAGCAGGTCGTCGATCAGCTGCGCCAGCCGCCTGGCCGACCGGGTCATGCGGCCGACGTAGTCCTGGCCTGTCGCATCCAGTTGCCCGGCATAGTCCTGTTCCAGCAGTCGGCCGAAGCCCTCGATGCTGCGCAGCGGGGCGCGCAGGTCGTGGGAAACCGAGTAGGAGAAGGCTTCCAGCTCCTTATTAAGTTCGGCCAGTTCGGCCGTGCGGGCGGCGACGCGCGCTTCCAACTCGACGTTGAGTTGGCGTACCGATTCGTTGGCCTGCTTCAGGTCGGTAATGTCGACGTCCATGCAGAAGATCTCGGCGACCACGCCCTCGGAGAACACCGGGAACATGGTGGACAGCACCCATATCTCGCGTCCGTCGCGCAGGGGGATGGGCCATTCGCTGGGCTCGCTCGGCTGGCCGCTGGCGCAGATGTCGGCCACCACGGCCTCGAATTCGCGCGCGGTTTCCGGCGTGTGCAGCAGGCTCTGGACGGAGCGACCGGCGGCCTCGGCGGCTGAAATGCCGTAGAGCATCTCGCTGGCACGATTCCAGTGCAGGACGATGCCTCGGGCGTCGTAGCCCTGGATGGCCACGTTCGGGGTGTGCTGGAAGATCGCCTCGAAGCGCTCCAGCGCCGCGCGCTTGGCGTCCTCGGCGCGGCGGCGCTCGGTCACATCGTGGGCGAAGGCGACGATGTGGGGGTCGCCTTCCAGCTCGATCACTTCGGCCGACAGCAGCACGATATGCGGCTCGCCAGTCCTGTCCAGGAGTACGGTTTCGAAGTCCCGCGAGCGCCGCTTGGCCCGCAGCTCCGCGATCCACTGCGCGCGTTCCTCGGCAGCGGGCCAGATGCCGATGTCGACGGCGCGCCGCCCTAGCACCTCCTCCCGGCTCCAGCCGAGGATGCGCTCGAAGGCCGGGTTCACGTCGGCATAGCGGCCGTCGTCCAGCCTGCTCACAACGATGGGGGAGGGGCTGGCGGCGAATACGCTGGAGAAGCGCTCGCTGGTGCGCCATAGCTCGGCCTCGGCGCGTAACCGCTCCAGTTCGGCGGCGGCTCTGGCGGCAAAGACGGTGAGCAGCGAGCCGACCTCGGCGCGGTTGCGGATGGGGTTGCTGTCCATGGCCACGAGGACGCCGAGCGGCGTGCCGTCGCTCGACTCGAGCCTGACCCCGAAATAGCCCCGGATGCCATGCAGCGCAAGCGCCAGGTCACGCGGGAACAGCTCGGCGACGCCATCCAGGTAGCAGGCCTCGCCCTTGTCGATCACAAGCCGGCAGGGCGCGTCTTCCAGAAGGTACTCCATGCCCTGGCGGAAATCCTGGCCATCCCAGTAGGCCAGGGCGCGTGCATGCCGTCCGTCGGGCAGCACTTCGGCCACCATGGCGCGGCCAAGCCCGGTGGCCTGGGCCAGGTTCAAGGTAAGCGCGCGGAAGAAGGCGGCGCCGGTGGCCCGTGCCGTGCCGTCGATGATATGGCGCAGGGACTTGGCGGTGCGCTCGGACTCGGTCACGTCGCGGATCAGGGTATACCAGCCCGACACCTGCCCGTCGGCGCCGAAATCCGGCACCAGGTCGAGGGCCAGGGACCGCATCTCGCCCTCGGCGTTGCGACGGTTCACAGTCTGGCTGACATGCTCCCCGTCCAAGGCCCGCCGGAGGCTTCCGGCGATGGCGGCATGGGCTGCTGCGCCGATCACTTCCTGCAACGGCCGGCCCAGGATGGCTTCGCGCGGGCGGCCATGAAAGCGGGCATAGGCGCTGTTGACGTAGCGGCACAGGCCATCGCGGCCATAGTGCGAAATCATGGCCGGCACTCGCTCGGCCAGCAGATTCAGCTCCTGCTCGCGTTTTGCCAGTGTGGACACGTTTTCTTCGAGCTCGCGGCGCGACGCCGTCAGAGCCGCCAGCTGTCCGGAAAGCGTGCGCGTGGCGTAATGGCCGAGCGCCGTGGCCGCCACAATGATCAGCGAGAGGATGAAGGCGCGCTGCAGGATGGGCGGCTCGAAGCGCACCGGCAGCAGGTCGCCCATGTCGAGCAGGGCATACCCGAACAGGGCGAGGATCGTTGCGCCGCCGAGCATCAGCATGGCGCGCGTGCCGGCCAGCCAGGCGGAGAACATGATGATGATGGGCAGCGCCGCGACGGCGTTGCCCTTCAGGCCGCCGGTATAGGACAGGGCGATGAGGGTCGCCAGCCAGCTGCCGAAGGTGAGGATGCGGAAGGCGGTCTCCTGCCGGCCGCGCCGCAGCAGCCAGAGGCCGATGCCGCCGGTGAGCATGTACGTTACTGGCCCGGCCAGGCGAAACTGATTGCCCTGCTGGGACAGGATGAGCACCACCACCATCGCCGGAGCGATCAGGCACAGCCAGCAAGCGAAGCGCGCGAAGGCCAGCCGGCCGTCAGCGCGGGGCAACCAAATGTCTGGCATGACGGGTGACCCGGTGGGCCGGCCAGTCCAGGAGGCCCTATGATCGGCGCACTCCCCCGGGGAGTCAATCAAGGCCCGGGCGACCATTGCTCATGCCCATGGAATTTGTGCTAAATTCCTACAGGCTTAAAGGATACCGGCCGGATTTAAGGATATCGGTCCCAAGCCGTTACCCGTCAATCCCTCCAAGAACGCGAGGCGAACCGGCATGAGGCAACCGACGGCCCCTGGCTCGGGCCGCAGATCCATTCTCACCGACCTGCAGATCCTGCTGGCGGCCGCTGTGCTGCCGATGCTGGCGGTGATTGCCTGGGCCATCCATGACCGCCTGCAGTACGAGCTGACCGAAACGGCCGCCGTGGCGCGCCGCCTGGCGCAGTTCACGGCCGCCGATGCCGAGCGCTTCCTCCGCCTAGGTGAAGGCGTGCTGGACCTCGCCGCCAAGCGGTCCGCCATCATCCTCTCGCGGCAGCGCGACTGCGATGCGGCCTTCGAATCCGCTGCCGCCCTTTCGCCGCACTACCGCGGCTATGTCGTCAGCGATCTGCACGGCCGGGTGCTCTGCTCGGGCGGCCCCGGCGCCAGCCTGCCGGATGGCGCGCGCGCCCCGCTGCCGCCCGAGGCGGCCCGGGCGCGCTTCTGGGTCGGCGATGCCCGGCCCGATGCGGCCGGCGAGGGCTGGGTCGTGCCGCTGGCATTTCCGCTCCTTGCCGGCAATGGCGAGCTGGCCGGCAGCGCCGGCATCCGCTTCGCCGCCGCCCAATTCCAGCCGATCGTCTCCGCCGCCCGTCTGCCCGAAGGCATGGTCGCCGGCATCGTAGACGGCGCCGGCCGGCTGCTGGCGCACACTATAGACGCAGATTCGGGCCCCGCGCGGGCCTTCGACGGTGCGGCAACGGTCGTCGCGCTGCGCGGGCAAGGCGATGGCGAGATGGGGGTCGAGGGCCCTTTCATTTATGGCCTGGCGCGGGTGGCGGGCACCGGCTGGACGGCCTATGCCGCCCTGCCGGTCGAGACAGCCTATGCGGCGGCGCGCGCCCGGGCTCTCGGCCAGGGGCTGGCGGCCCTGGCGGTGCTGGCGCTGTCGCTGGCTCTCGCCACAATGGCCGGCCGGCGCATTCTGCGCCCGCTCCGGCGCGCCGCACGGGTCGCACGGCAGGCGGCGGCCGGTCGGCTCGATGTCCGCCTGCAGGAGGACGGCCCGGCCGAGGTCGCTGTGGTCGCGGCGCAATTCAACCGGCTGCTCGATACGGTGAATGCCGAGCAGAAGCAGTTGCGCGAAAGCGAGGCGCGGCTGCGTGACGTGTTCGATCTGTCGGCCGACTGGTACTGGGAGCAGGATGTGGAGGAGCGCCTGACCAAGGCCGAGGGCAACGCCTTGCGCGCGGCGGGTGTGCAAAAAGACATCCTTGGCAAGCGCCGCTGGGAGCTACCGGGCTATGCCCCGATGGAAGGAAGCTGGGATGACTACAAGGCGCTGATCGCCCGGCGCGAGTCCTTCGTCGGCAGGTTGTTCAGGCAGATCTCCCCCGACGGCCGGGTGCGCCTGCTGCGCGTCAGCGGCCGGCCGACCTTCGATACGCTAGGCGAGTACACCGGCTACCACGGCCTCGCCTCGGATGTCACGGAGGAACTGGCGGCCCGGCAGGCGGTGCTCGACGGTGAACGCAGGTACCGCGACCTGTTCGACAAGAGCGGCCGCATCAGCCTGCTGGTGGAGCCGGGCGATGGCCGCATCGTCGATGCCAACGAGACGGCCTGCGCCTTTTTCGGCCATTCCAGAACGGCACTCACGTTCATGGATTTCGGCCGGCTCGGCCTGCGCGGCGAGACCGACGCGCTCCTCCGGAGCGGCGCCAGCGCATCGTGCGGCATCGAATTCCGCTACCGTCCGCCGGGGGGGAACGAGGTTGTGATCGAGGCCTTCCATGGCCTAGTGGAGGTGGCCGGCAGCCGCCTGCTGTTTATCACCTTTCACGACATCACGACGCGCAAGCGCGCCGAGGAGGAACTGCGCAAGCTGGTGCGGGCGGTCGAGCAGAGTCCGGCCTCCATCATCATCACCGACACGAGCGGAAACATCGAGTACGTCAATCCCCGCTTCGAGCAGGTGTCCGGCTATGCGAGGCAGGAAGTCCTCGGTCGCAATCCGCGCCTGATCCAGTCCGGCCGCACGCCGCCGGAGGTCTACGCCGAGCTGTGGCGCACCATCGTCTCGGGCGGAGAGTGGCGCGGCGAACTGTGCAACAAAACCCGCGGCGGAGAATATTTCTGGGAATCCGTCTCGATCTCGGCCGTGCATGACGAGCATGGCCAGGTGGCGCATTTCGTTGCCGTGAAGGAGGACATCACCGAGAGCAAGCGCCAAGAGACGGAAATCCGCGAGCTCAACGCGTCGCTCGAGCGGCGCGTGGCCGAGCGCACGGCCGAGCTGGAGCGCGCCAACCGCGAGCTGGACGCCTTTTCCTATTCCGTTTCCCACGACCTGCGGGCGCCGCTGCGGGCCATCAACGGCTTCGCCCATCTCATCCAGGAGAGCCAAGTGGTCGTGCTCGACCCGGAGTGCGGCACCCTGCTGGAACGGATCAAGCACAACGCCGTGCGGATGGGCGAACTGATCGATGACCTGCTGCGCTTCGCCCGCGCCGGGCGGGGGAGCCTCGACCTGGAAAAAGTCAGTCTCGGCGAGACGGCGGCCGATGTCGCACGGGAGCTGCGCGAAAACGATCCGCGCGTGGCGGTGGAGATCGCGCCGCTGCCGACGGCCGTCTGCGACCGCGCCCTGATCAGGCAGATCTTCGCCAACCTCGTCGGCAACGCCATCAAGTATTCGTCGAAGCAGCCGGCTCCGAAGGTCGAGATCGGCGCTTGCGAAGCTGCCGACGGGCGGACGGCCCTCTTCGTCCGCGACAACGGCGCCGGCTTCGACCCGAAGTACGCGCAGCGCCTGTTCGGCATGTTCCAGCGCCTGCATTCCGACAAGGAGTTTCCCGGAACCGGCGTCGGTCTGGCCATCTGCAAGCGCATCGTCGAGCGGCATGGCGGCCGCATCTGGGCCGAGTCGGCGCCGGGCGCCGGCGCCACATTCTTTTTCACGCTGGGAGGCGCCCCCCAGTGAAACGCTTCTCCAACTGGCCGCTGCGGCGCCAATTCAATCTCGTACTGGCTGCGCTGACCCTGCCGCTGGCAGTGTTGCTGGCCTTTTTTACCTATCATGGCGCCGTCGAGCGCTACGAAGAGGCCGCCGCCCAGCTGCTGATACGGGCGCAGACCGCCGGTGCGGAAGCCGAGCGCTTCCTGGGCGAGACCGAATCGCTGCTGGCCGCGCTGTCGGCCCGAGCGGGCGGTTCCGGCCAGCGCGGCTGCGACCCGGCCTACGATACCTTCAGGGCGCAGAACCGCGCGTATGCCAACCTGCTGCAGGTTGATGTTGCGGGTTTCATTCGTTGTTCGGCCATCCTCCTGAGCGGGACGGCGCCCGCCCGGATGGGACCGATGTATCTGATCGATGCGGTGCGGGCCCGGCGCGGGCTATACGTGGGGCGGCCGGAGATCAGCTTCATTTCCGGTCGTTGGGTGGTGCCGATCGCCTATCCACTCCAGGATGCCGACGGTGGCTTTGCCGGTGTGGTCGGCGTCTCCGTCGACCTGGAACGCTTTCGCCCCTCGTCCGCTTCGGTTGGCGCGACGAACCTGATGATCGTCGACGGCGGCGGGCTGGTACTGGCATCCAGCGAGAGGGCGGTGCTGCAAACCGGGGCACACCACGATACCCGGCTGGTCGCCGCGCTGGCTGCGGCGGAGAGCCGTCCGGCCGTGCTGCTGGAAGGGGAAACGCCGCGCCTGCACGCCATCGCGCCGGTGAGGGGAACCGGATGGTACGCCGTCGCTGAGGCGGACTATGGACCCTTACGCGCAGAATTCTGGCGCCAGGGCCTGATTTTCGGCGCGCTTTCCTTGATGGGGATACTGTCCGGCGTGTGGCTGGGGCGCCGCGTCGAGGAAGCCATTGTCAAGCCGATCGATGCCCTGGCGTCTTCGGTCAAGACCATCGCCACAGGCGGGCCCCAGGCCCGCATCGTGCCCGGTGGTGCCGAGGAAATCGCCACTGTGGCGGAGGAGTTCAACCGCATGCTCGACGTGCTCGACGAGGAGACGCGCCGTGCCGGGCGGAGCGAGCAGGAACTCGCCAGCGTGCTGGCCTCGGTCGAATCGGCGATATACGCCCTGAGCGGGGATGGCGCCACGCTGCACTATCTCAGCCCGCGCGCCGACCTGCTGTTCGGCAGGGGCGCGCGCGAACTGCTGGTCGATCCTGCCCTGCGCCACGCGCAGGTCGTCGAGGCCGACCGGCCGCTCGTCGCCGCCATGCTGCGGCAGCTGGCGGAGACCAACCGGGGCGAGGCCGAGTATCGCAGCCGTCGCCCGGACGGCAAGTCCTGCTGGCTGCGCGAGCAATGCCATCTCCTTTACGACAGCGACGGCCGGCCCTGGCGCCAGGTCGGCGTCATCGCCGACGTCACCGCCCAGCGCCTTATGATCGAGGCGCTGATCGAGAGCGAGAACCGCTTCCGGGTGCTGACCGCGCTGTCGGCCGACTGGTACTGGGAGCAGGACGAAAACTTCCGCTTCACCCAGATTCAGGGCGTCCCCGGCAGTCTCGACCGCGTTTCCCACAGAAACGACATACTCGGCAAGCGTCGCTGGGAGGCCGCCACCATCGGGATCGATGCGGCGCAATGGGCCGCGCACCGCGCCCAATTGGAGCGGCACGAGGCCTTCCGCAATTTCGAATACGGCGTCATCATCAAGGAAGGCGAGGCCCCGGTCTTCGTCTCGGTCAGCGGCGAGCCGGTGTTCGATGCCGCGGGCGTCTTCAAGGGCTACCGCGGCGTCGGCAGCGACATCACGGCGCGCCGGCGGATGGAGGCGGAACTGCGCCAGAGCGAGGCGCGCCTGCAGCAGGTGCTGGAGGCCACCAGCGAGGGGGTCTGGGATTTCGACATCGCGGCGCGCGACACGGCCTTCTCGCCGCGTTTCGCCGAGTTGCTGGGCTTCGCGGACGTCGCCGAGCTCAAAACGCGCTTTACCTTCGCCGAGGCGCTGCACCCGGACGACGCGGGCAGAGTGTTGGCGGCTCAGGAACAGACGCTGCGCGAAGGCGTGCGCTTCGACGAAACCTACCGCCTGTGCCGCAAGGACGGCGGCTACGGCTGGTTCCACGGCCGCGGCATTCTGGTGCGCGACGCCGCTAGCCGGCCGGCGCGCTTCGTCGGCGCGCTGGCCGACGTGACGGCGCAGGTGGCCGCGGATATCCAGCTGCGCAAGCTCTCCGCCGCGGTTGAGCAGAGCCCGGTCGCCATCCTCATCACCGACACGCAGGGCAACATCGAATACGCCAATCCGCGCTTCTGCAAGACCACGGGCTATGCCTTCGACGAGGTGCGCGGCCGCAATCCGCGCTTCCTCAAGTCCGGCGAGACGCCCAGCGGGGAGTACCGGCGCCTGTGGGAGGCCATCACCCGCGGCGAGGAATGGTCGGGGGAACTGCACAACCGCAGGAAGAACGGCGAGCTGTTCTGGGAGTTCGTGCGCATCATCCCGCTCGTCTCGGAGAAAGGCGCTGTGACGAACTACCTTGCGGTGAAGGAGGACATCTCGCTGCGCAAGGAGCTCACAGCGCGCGAGCAGCTGCGCCAGGAGCTGATGCTGCACCATGCCCGCCTGGCGGCCATGGGCGAGATGGCGGCGGCGCTGGCCCACGAGCTGAACCAGCCCCTGGCCGCCATCGCCAACTTCAGCGGCGTGGTCGAGAACGGGCTCGCCGCGCCGGAGCCGGATCTCGCCCGGGTGCGCGAAGTGGCGCGTACCATCGCCGAGCAGGCCTTGCGCGCCGGCGACATCGTCTGGCGTGTGCGCGAGTTTTCGCGCAAGCAGCCTTCCCGGCGCGAGCCGGTCGACCTCAACGCCCTGGTCGGCGACGTGGTGCGCCTGGCCGACATCGCGGCGCGCTCGCGCGAGGTTGCCTACGAGTACGACCTCGCGCCGGGGTTGCCGCCGGCGTTCATCGACCGCGTGCAGATCGAGCAGGTGCTGCTCAATCTGATCCGCAACGGCGTCGAGGCGATGGAGGACGCGGCAGGGGAAAAACGCTTGACGATCGCCAGCCGCCTGGCCGAGGGCGGCGCCGCCGTCCAGCTCTCGGTGCGCGATTGCGGATGTGGTCTGCCGGACCGCATCGCCGTGGACCTGTTCACCCCGTTCTTCACCACCAAGCCGGAGGGCATGGGCATGGGGCTGTCGATCAGCCGCGGCATCGTCGAGGCGCATGGCGGCCGGCTGTGGGCGGCGCCCAACGCGGGGGCCGGCACGACCTTCTATCTGACCCTGCCGCTGGCTGCTGAGGAGGAAAGATGAAACCGCAAGGCAAAGTGTGCATCGTCGAGGACGACCCGGTGGTGCGCCAATCGCTGGCGATGCTGCTCGAGTCGCTCGGCATGCAGGTCGCCAGCCATGCTTCCGGCCGGGAATTCCTCGACGATCCGCGCTGCGGCGAGTGCGATTGCCTGATCCTCGACGTGCGCATGCCGGGGCTCGGCGGCCTGGAGGTCCAGGCCCGCATGGCCGAGCGCGGCTTGCCGGTGCCGATCGTCTTCATCACCGGCCATGGCGACGTGCCGATGGCGGTCGAGGCCATGCGCGGCGGCGCCGTCGATTTCCTGCAAAAACCCTTCAGCAACCGGGTGCTGCTGGAACGGATCGGCCAGGCCATCGCGCGCAAACGCGACCACGCCTGTCTCGCGGGGAGGCAACAGGCGGCCGAGGCTCGCCTGGCCGCCCTCAGCCCGCGCGAACGCGAGGTGCTGGAACTGCTGGTCGAAGGTCGCATGAACAAGGCCATTGCCGCCGAACTGGGCATCAGCGCCAAGACGGTCGAGGATCACCGCGCCAGCATCATGCGGAAGATGCAGGTGCGCTCGGTCGCCGCTCTGGTGCAGGCGGTGATGGATGCCCGGCCTTCGCCTCGATAGCATTTCCTTTCCCTCCGCATATCACTTTCGTCTATCCGGGAAATTCCGGATTCATGGGCGGCCGCGGCGGCCGTAACCGGTGCATGGGGCGCGGTTGGCGCGCCCGGCACACAGGAACCGCCCATGGCTCTCCCTGAATACGAGAACCGCGAGGCCGGGAGCATGCTCCCGGTACTTCTGACCGCCTCGATCGCGCTGGCGGGCGCCGCCTTCGGCCTGGCAGCCGGCGGCGCCGGCGGCGGAACCGCGACGATCGCCCTGCTGCTGTGCGGTGCCGGCACGGGGGCCGGATTCTTCCTGCGCCGGCACTTCACCACCCGACTCGAAGCCGCCGCTGCGAGCGCTGCCCAGGCGGGACGGGCCGAGAGCGAGGCCGAAACCGGCCGCTATCTGGAAAGCCTGCACGCATTGTGCACCGCGGTATTTCCCCGCTGGCAGCGCCATATCGATATCTCCCGCAGCCAGACTGAGGAGGCCGTGACCGGCCTGTCGCGAGAGTTTCGGGAAATTTCCACCCGGCTCGACAGCGCGGTGGCCGCTTCGCGCTCGACCGCCGGCAGCCTGTCCGAGGGGGAAGGCATGATGGGCACGATCGCCGATGTGCGCGAGGAACTGCTGGCGCTGGTCGCCTCGCTGCGAGGTGTGCTCGAGGCCAAGGTGGCGATGCTGGCCGAGATCCGCAATCTGGCGGTCTTCACCGACGAGCTGAAGCGCATGGCCGTAGACGTGGCGAGCATCGCCGCGCAAACCAACCTGCTCGCCCTCAATGCCGCCATCGAGGCGGCCCGCGCCGGCGAGCACGGACGCGGCTTCGCCGTGGTTGCCGACGAGGTGCGGAAGCTCTCCACCCAGTCGGGCGAGACCGGCAAGCAGATCAGCCAGAAGGTCGAACTGGTGGCCGCCGCCATCGGCAGCACCCTGGAATGCGCGGACCGGCTGTCGACCAAGGACGACGAGATCATCGGCGGCGCCGAGGAGACGATCCAGCGCGTGATCGACCGTTTCAACGGTTCGGCCGGCCAACTGGCGCAGACGGCGGGCCGTCTGGAACAGGAAAGCAGCGGGGTGCGCGAGCAGGTGACCCATGTGCTCGTCGATCTCCAGTTTCAGGACCGCGTCAGCCAGATCATGTGCCAGATCGTCAGCGACATCGGGCGCCTCGACCGGCGCGTCGGCGAAGATCTCCGCGATCTGGCCGGCGGACGGCCGCCGGCGCCGATCGACCACGAGGACTGGCTCAGGCAGTCCGAGGCCGGCTACACCACGCTCGAGCAGCACACCGCCGCGGCCGGCACGGGCGCGGCCCAAGCCAGTCCATCCGACATCACTTTCTTCTAGGAGTAAGGAGCAGCCATGGGAAAAACCATCCTCATCGTCGACGACTCCGCCTCGCTGCGGCAGGTGGTCAACCTTACCTTGCAGGGCGCGGGATACGAGGTGATCGAGGCCTGCGACGGCAAGGACGCCCTGGTCAAGCTCGACGGCAAGAAGGTGCACCTCATCATCTCCGACGTGAACATGCCGAACATGGACGGCATCAGCCTGCTCAAGGAGGTGAAGAAGCATCCCAGCTACAAGTTCACCCCGATCATCATGCTGACCACCGAGGCCGGGGAGAACAAGAAACAGGAAGGCCAGGCCGCCGGCGCCAAGGCCTGGGTGGTCAAGCCCTTCCAGCCGCAGCAGATGCTGGCGGCGGTATCCAAACTGGTCATGTGAGGAGTTCCCCATGAGCTTGCTTGTCGAAAACACGCCCTCCGGCTGCCGCCTGCGCATCGACGGCGAGATGACCGTCGCCTGCGCGGCGAACCTGCGCGACGAGATCCTGGCCGCCCTGTCGTCGCGGGACGGCGCCGAGATCGAGGTGGACCTCTCCGGGGTCAGCGAGATCGACAGCGCCGGGCTGCAGCTGATGCTGCAGCTCAAGCGCAGGTGCGGCCCCCGCCTGCGCCTGGTCAACCACTCGCAGGCGGTGCTGCAGATCCTCGACCTGAGCAACGCGGCGGCGCACTTCGGCGATCCCGTGGTGATCCCGTCCAAAGAGAAGGCCTGCCCCTGATCCACAGTGACCGGAGGAAACGATCATGAACCTGGATGCCGCCAAAACCACCTTCGTCGAGGAAAGCCAGGACCTGCTGCAGCAGATGGAGCAGATCCTGCTGGCCTTCGACCGGGGCGCGCCGGACCCCGAAGCGGTGAACGGCCTGTTCCGGGCCGCCCACACCATCAAGGGATCGGCCGGCCTGTTCGGCTACGACGAGGTGGTGCGCTTCACCCATGTGGTGGAAAACGTGCTCGACCGGCTGCGTAGCGGCGCGGTCGCCGCCGGCGAGGAGCTGGTCGGCATCCTGCTCGCCAGCGGCGACCATATCGGCGCGCTGGTGGCCGCCGCCGCCGCCGAGTGCCCGGCCGACGAAGCCACCCTCGCCCGCGGCGCAGAACTGACCGGCCGCCTGCGCCCGTACCTTCCGCCACCCGCCGAGACCCCGCTGGTGGCGGGTTGTCCGCCCGAGCCGGAGGCCGCATTGGCGGCCTCCGGCGGAGGCCCCCTCGGCGCCGACACCTGGCACCTGTCGCTGCGTTTCGGCGCCGACGTGCTGCGGATGGGCATGGATCCCCTCGCTTTTATCCGCTACCTGACCACGCTGGGCGACATTGTTCACCTGGAGACGCTGGGCGATGCGCTGCCGCCCTTCGAGGCGTTCGATCCGGAAGCCAGCTACCTCGGCTTCGAGATCGACCTGAGGAGCGCGGCCAGCCGGCAGGAGATCGAGGCGGTGTTCGAGTTCGTCCAGGACGACGCGCAGATCCGCATCCTGCCGCCGCAGGCCAGGGCGGCCGAATACGCGGCGCTGATCCTTGCGCTGCCCGAAGACAGCGTCCGCCTGGGCGAGATCCTGGTGGCCGGCGGCGCGCTGACCCGGCGCGAGCTGGATGAAGCCCTCAAGATGCAGGCGCACGCGGCCGAGGCTGGCGCCAACCGGCGCCTGGGCGAAATCCTGGTCAACCAAGGCGCCGTCTTGCCGCCGGTGGTCGAGGCGGCGCTGGAGAAACAGAAACGTGTCGAGGAGAAGCGCGCGACCGAGGCGCGCAGCGTCAAGGTGCCGGCCGACAAGCTCGACCGGCTGATCGATCTCGTCGGCGAGCTGGTGATCGCCGGCGCCGGCACCCAACTGCTGGCGATGCGCTCGCGGCAGGGGGCGCTGATCGAATCCGCCGCGCAGGCGATGCGGCTGGTCGAGGAGGTGCGCGACTCGGCCCTGCGCCTGCGCATGGTGCAGATCGGCGAGGTGTTCGCCCGTTTCCCGCGCGTGGTGCGCGACGTCAGCCGCGAGCTGGGCAAGGACATCGAGCTGAAGGTCAGCGGCGCGGAAACGGAACTGGACAAGTCGATGGTGGAGCGCCTCGGCGATCCGCTGATGCACCTGCTGCGCAATGCCATGGACCACGGTCTCGAAACGACCGAGGAGCGCCTGGCGCGAGGCAAGCCGGCGCGCGGGACAGTCAGCCTGACCGCCCGCCATGAGTCGGGCAGCATCGTCATCGAGGTCAGCGACGACGGACGCGGCCTCGACCGCGAGCGCATCCTGAAGAAGGCGATCGAGCGCGGCCTGGTGCAGGAAAGTCAGTCGCTGGAGGACGGCGAGGTCTACCGCCTGATCCTGGAGCCGGGTTTTTCAACGGCGGAAAAGGTGACCAATCTGTCCGGCCGCGGCGTCGGCATGGACGTCGTCAAGAGCAGCATCGAAGCCCTGCGTGGCGCGCTCGACATCCAGAGCCGGCCCGGCGAGGGCACCGCGATGCGCCTGACCCTGCCGCTGACTCTGGCGATCATCGACGGCTTCCTGGTCGGCGTCGGGGGCGCGAGCTTCGTGCTGCCGCTGGAAATGGTGGTCGAGTGCATCGAGCTGCCGGCCGGCGACGGCGCCGAGGGCCGCGACTATCTCGACCTGCGCGGCCAGGTGCTGCCCGTCCTGCGCCTGCGCGATCTGTTCGAGGTGCCGCAACCGGCGCCGCGGCGGCAGAACGTAGTGGTGGTGCAGTACGGCGGGCGGCAGGCCGGCCTGACGGTGGACAGCCTGATGGGCGAGTGC
>JADLGU010000079.1 GCA_020849155.1 Rhodocyclaceae bacterium
AAGCAGATCAATGAAAAGTTGGGCAACGAGGGTTACGCCTTCGCCAACGTCAATGCTGCGCCGGAAATCGACAAGGATAAGAAGCAGGTCGCCTTTACCATCTTCATCGATCCGGGCCGCCGGGTCTATGTCCGCCGCATCAACGTCACGGGCAACACCCGTACCCGCGACGAGGTGATCCGCCGCGAGGCAAGGCAGATGGAAGGGGCCTGGTACGACGGCGAGAAAATCAACAAGACCCGCAGCCGGATAGACAAGCTTGGCTATTTCGACGAAGTCAACGTCGAAACCCCGCCCGTTCCCGGCACGACCGACCAGGTCGACGTGAACATGAATGTCAAGGAGAAGCCAACCGGCAACGTCATGCTTGGCGCCGGGATTTCCAGCCAGGAAAAATTCGTTGTTTCCGGCTCGGTGTCCCAAAACAACATCTTTGGCAGCGGCAAGCATTTCTCGGTCAATGTCAATTCCGGCAAGGTCAACAAGGTTTATTCGATGTCGTTCACGGATCCTTACCATACAGTGGATGGGGTCAGCCGGGGATTCGATATATACAGGCGAGATGTCGACCCAACCTCTACCGCCATTGCAAATTACAAGACTTCCTCAACGGGTGCAGGAATTCGTTACGGATTTCCGATTGCGGAAGAGAACTCGATTGGCGTGGGCCTCTCATTCGACTCCACCAAGGTCAAGACATATGCCAATAGTCCCCAACGCTATAGGGACTTCGTAACCCGGTTCGGATCCACGAATACCACGCTGCTTTTGAATTCCACCTGGGCGAATGATCAGCGCGACAGCCATATCTACACGACCAAAGGAACGGTGCAGCGGGCTTATGGCGAAGTCGGATTGCCCGGAGGCGACCTCAAGTTTTACAAACTCAACTATCAGCACCAGAAGTTCATCCCTTTGACAAAGGAGATCACTCTGATGCTGAATGGCGAATACGGATTCGGCGACGGCTATGCCGGAGAGCCTCTGCCTTTCTTCAGGAATTTCTATGCAGGAGGGATAGGGTCGGTGCGCGGATTCAAGACGGGCTCGCTTGGACCCCATGACCTGGTACCAAACGAAAAGGATGCCCTTGGAGGCAATAAACGGCTTGTCGCCAATGCGGAATTTTTGATGCCCTTGCCGGGAATAGGGCTCGATAAATCATTCAGGTTTGGCGGTTTCGTCGATGCCGGCTATGTGTGGGCAACAAGCCAGAAGATGAGGCTATCGGATTTGCGGTACAGTATCGGCGTTTCTGTTGCTTGGTCTTCACCGTTTGGGCCGCTCAAGTTCAGCATAGGCCAGCCGCTCAACAAGAAATCGGGCGATCAGATCGAGCGCTTCCAGTTCCAGATGGGCACCTCGTTCTGAAATCATTAATTGTAGGAGTCTAGTCTTGAAGAAACTTTCTTTTCTTGTGATCGCCTGTCTTTTGGCCCTGCCGGCGGCGTCCGCCGATACCAAGATTGGCGTCGTCAATACCGAAAGGGTGCTCCGTGATGCGGCGCCGGCCGTGCGGGCTCAGAAGAAGATCGAGAAGGAATTCGAGAAGCGCGACCAGGAAATGCAGCGCCTGGCCAAGCAGCTTCAGACCATGCAGGAGGCCTTGGAGAAAAACGCGGTCACCATGTCCGAGTCGGAGAAGCGCAACAAGGAGCGCGAATTCAGCGATCTGAACCGCGATTTCCAGCGCAAGCAACGCGAGTTCAGGGAAGATCTCAACCAGCGCCGCAACGAGGAACTGGCGTCCATTCTTGAGCGGGCCAACAAGGCGATCAAGAGTATCGCGGAGGCGGAGAAATTCGATGTGATTCTCCAGGAAGCCGCCTACGTCGCCCCCCGCGTAGACATTACCGACAAGGTCATCAAGGCCATGGCCGACGGCAAGTAAGCATGCATGTCCGAGCGCGCTGACGGAGCCAGCCTAGAAGAGATCGTTGCGCGCTTTGGCGGCAAGCTGGTCGGGGACGGATCGCATCGGGTTGTTCAGGTCGCCACCCTGGATCAGGCCGGCGAAGATCAGATCGCCTTTCTGTCGAATCCCAAGTACCGCAAGCAACTGGCCACCACGCGCGCCGGCGCAGTCATTCTGTCAGCGTCTGCCGCCCCAGATTGTCCTTGTCCGTACATCGTCAGCGACAACCCCTATGCGTATTTCGCCAGGGTCGCAGACATGCTCAATCCCTCCATCCGGCACGATTCCGGCATCCATCCTTCAGCGGTGGTGCTACCCGACTTGCCGACGACAGTGCATGTCGGTGCGTTGGCCTTCATCGATGCCGAGGCCAGTGTCGGCGCCGATTCGATAATCGGTCCAGGGTGCATCATCGGCCGAGGGGTGCGGATTGGCGCGGGGGCGCTGCTCCATTCCCGCGTTACGGTCTACCCCGGCTGCGTGATCGGACGACAGGCAATCGTCCATTCCGGGGCGGTGATCGGGGCGGATGGTTTCGGCATGGCGCGGGAAGGCGACGGCAGTTGGACAAAAATCCCGCAGATCGGACGGGTGGTCATCGGTGACAATGTCGAGATCGGCGCCAACACGACCATCGACCGCGGTGCGCTGGGCGATTCCGTGATCGAGGACGGCGTCAAGCTCGACAACCAGATCCAGATCGGGCACAACGTGCGCATCGGCGCTCATACCGCCATGGCCGGCTGCGTCGGCGTGGCCGGCAGCGCCCGCATCGGCCGTCGTTGCACGGTCGGCGGCGGCGCGATCATTCTCGGCCACATCGAGATCGCCGACGATGTGAACATCTCTGCCGCGACGCTGGTGACGAAGTCGATCGCCGAGCCAGGCACCTACACCGGGGCCATGCCATTCGAGCCGCACCGCGAGTGGGCGAGAAATGCCGCACGTCTGCGGCACCTGGAAGACATGGCGGATAGAATACGCGTACTGGAAGCGCGTCTCGCGAGATTGGAGAAGAAACCTTGAGCCAGATGGATATCCACGAAATTCTCGAATACCTGCCGCATCGCTATCCGCTGCTGCTGGTCGATCGCGTGCTCGAGGTCGTGCCGGGCGAGCGCATCGTCGCGCTGAAGAACGTCAGCTACAACGAACCCTTCTTCCCGGGCCACTATCCGCATCATCCGGTCATGCCTGGCGTGCTGGTGATCGAGGCCCTGGCGCAGACGGCCGCCATCCTGTCCTTCAAGACCATGGGCGGCAAACCCGACGACAAGTCGGTGTACTACTTCGTCGGCATCGACGGAGCCCGCTTCAAGCGGCCGGTGAGCCCCGGCGACCAGCTGGTCTTCGAAGTCTCGATCCTGGCCAACAAGCGCGGCATCTGGAAGTTCGCCGCCTGCGCCAAGGTAGAGGGCCAGGTCGCCGCAGAGGCGGAACTCATGTGCACGGTGCGATCGATCGAATGAGTGCGTCCGAGATCCATCCGACCGCCATCGTCCATCCCGGGGCCAGTCTGGGGCCGGACGTCTCGGTTGGCCCGTACTCGATCGTCGGTGAACACGTCGAGATCGGTGCGGGAACCCGCATCGGGCCGCATGTCGTCATCCATGGCCATACCCGCATCGGTCGCGACAACCGTATCTACCAGTTCGCCTCGCTCGGGGAGATCCCGCAGGACAAGAAGTATTCGGGCGAGCCGACCCGACTGGAGATCGGCGACCGCAATACCATCCGGGAGTTCTGCACCTTCAACTGCGGCACGGCGCAGGACGCCGGGGTGACGCGGGTAGGATCGGATAACTGGATCATGGCCTATGTGCATCTGGCCCACGACTGCCAGGTCGGCGACAACACCATCTTCGCCAACAACGCGCAGCTCGCCGGCCATGTCCAGGTCGGGGATTTCGCCATTCTCGGCGGCTTCACCGTGGTGCATCAGTTCGTCCGCATCGGCGCCCACAGCATTACGGCGATGGGCACCATCCTGTTGCAGGACTTGCCACCCTACGTCATGGCCGCCGGCAATACCGCCAAGCCGTACGGCATCAATTCCGAGGGCCTCAAGCGCCGCGGCTTCAGCGCCGAGGCCATCGCCGCGTTGAAGCGTGCCTACAAGCTGATCTATCGCGCTGGCATCCCGCTCGACGAGGCCAGGGCCTCTCTGGCCCGCGAAACCTCCGTGTTCCCGGAACTGACTTTGCTCTCCGAGTTCCTCAACGCCTCGGGCCGAGGCATCGTCCGCTAGTGGGGCAGCCATGAGGATCGCCATGGTTGCCGGCGAGGCCTCGGGGGACCTGCTCGCCAGCCATCTCATCGAGGCGTTGAAACGGCGCCTGCCGGACGCGCAGTTCTACGGCATTGGCGGGCCGAAGATGCAGGCCGCCGGATTCGAGCCCCGCTACCCGGCCGAAAAGCTGGCGGTTCGCGGCTATGTCGAAGTGCTGCGGCATTACCGCGAGATTACCGGCATCCGGCGCAAGCTCCAGGCGGAACTGCTGGCCGAGCCGCCGCAAGCCTTCATTGGAGTCGATGCACCGGATTTCAACCTGGCACTGGAAAAGCGGCTCAAGGCCGCCGGCATTCCCGCCATCCATTACGTCAGCCCCTCGATCTGGGCCTGGCGCGGCGGACGCATCCATGGCATCGCCCGCTCGGTATCCCACATGCTGGCGCTGTTCCCCTTCGAGGAGGCGATCTACCGTCGCCATGACATTCCCGTCAGCTACATCGGCCATCCCCTGGCCGACGCGATCCCGCTCGATGTCGATCAATCGGCCGTGCGCGAGCGGCTCAATTTGCCGCAGGACCAGCTGGTGTTCGCGCTGCTGCCCGGCAGCCGCCAATCCGAGCTGCACTTCATGGCGGACCTCTTCATCGAGACGGCCAGGCGCCTCCATCAGCGTTTCCCGGAAGCGCGCTTCCTCGTTCCGCTGGCCACGCGGGAGACGCGCGATCTGTTCGAACTGGCGCTGTACCGTCTGAAGGCGCTCGATCTGCCGATAACCCGGCTGTTCGGCCATGCCCAGGATGCGATGGCCGCCGCCGACGGCGTGCTGGTGGCCAGTGGCACGGCGACCCTGGAAGCGGCCCTGCTGAAGAAGCCGATGGTGATCGCCTATCGCATGTCTCCCTGGTCCTGGCGGCTGATGCGGCGCATGAAATACCAGCCCTGGGTCGGCCTGCCCAACATCCTGGCGGAGCGCTTCGTGGTGCCGGAATTCCTGCAGGACGACGCCACGTCAGAGAACCTGGCGCAGGCGCTGGGCAACCTGGTCGAGGACCGCGGCAGCTGCCAGCGCATCGCCGGGGCCTTCGCGGCCATGCACCGGCAACTCCGTCGGAATTCGGCGGACAGCGCTGCGGAGGCCGTATGCGCTTGCCTGAACCGGGAAGACAAATGGGCGACAGCGCCGAAGGCCGCTTGATCTGCGGCGTCGACGAGGCTGGCAGGGGGCCGCTGGCCGGGCCGGTGTATGCCGCGGCGGTGATCCTGGACGAAGGACATTCCCTGCCTGGCCTGGCCGATTCGAAAAAGCTGACGGAGCGTGCCCGCGACCGTCTGGCACCCCGCATCCGCGAGACTGCCCTGGCATGGTGCGTGGCTTCCGCCAGCGTCGAGGAGATCGACGCCCTGAATATCCTCCAGGCCGCGCTCCTGGCGATGCGCCGGGCCGTCGAAGGGCTAACCCTGTGCCCCGACCAAGTGCTGGTCGACGGCACGCATTGTCCGCGCATCGATCAGCCGGTGCGGGCCGTGATCAGAGGCGACAGCACAGTGGCCGCCATTTCCGCCGCCTCGATCCTGGCCAAGACCGCGCGCGACGCCGAAATGCTGCGCCTGCATGCGCTCTATCCGCAGTACGGCCTGGACCGGCACAAAGGCTATCCGACGGCCGATCACCTGGCCGCCTTGAGAGCGCACGGCGTTGCCGACATCTACCGCCGCAGCTTCCGGCCGGTCCGGGAACTGCTC
>JADLGU010000080.1 GCA_020849155.1 Rhodocyclaceae bacterium
AGGCCGGCCTTGCGCTTGAGCTGCTGCATGAACTGCTGCGGATCGGGCAGGCTTTCCCACACCTGCGGCAGGAAGGTGCTGCGGTGGCGGCCGTACTGGAAGACGATGCCGTCCACGCCGGGACGCAGCTGGGCCATGAAGTCGGCCTCGTCGCGGAAGGCCAGCGGCTCGGGCGCGGTGAGCAGCGACACCTCGACGCGGGTGATCTCGAACTCGCCGGCGGCAAGCGGCGCAAAGCGCGGATCGCGGAAGGCGGCGGCCAGCGCGTTCTCGCGCACGTCCAGCGCCAGCGGGCGGTGCGCCTCGAGCGAGCCGATGCAGCCGCGCAGCCGGCCCTGCTGGGTGAGGGTGACGAAAGTGGCGCCGGGACGCTCGAGCGTCTCGTGCGCGGCGGCGGTGCTGCCGTTCTGGCCGAAGCGTTCGGCGATGGCGCCGCGCGCCAGGGCGATAAGGGCCGTGCCCAGTTCAGCTTGCGGCACGGTCGGGTTCCGTCAGGGCGAAGGCGGCATAGCCGACCACGCGGTTGCGGTCGCCGGCGGTGTCGCCGGAGTTGCACAGGCCGAGCTGCTCGATGGCCAGGCCGCGCCGCTTCGCCGCGCGCAGCAGGCCGTTGATCGGCGTGGCGCCGCAGGCCTGCTCGTGGCGCAGGGCCGGGTCGAGGGCCAGGATGGCTTCGGCGGTGGCGCGGTCGAGGGCCTGGGCCTGCTTGTAGGCATGGAAGTGCGAGAGGTCGGAGCTGATCAGGACCAGCGTCTCCGGCCCGCCCCAGAGGAGGTCGATCACCTCGGCCACCTCGGCCGGGGTGGCGGCGCCGACGGCGAAGGGAATCAGGCTGAATTCGTCGAGCACGCGCTGCAGGAAGGGCAGCTGCACTTCGAGCGAATGCTCCAGGTTGTGCGCCACGTCGCTGGCGCTGACCTGGGGCAGCGCGAGGGCGGCGGCCTTGGCGTCGGCATCGATGGCCAGCGTGCCCAGCGGCGTGGCGAAGGCTTCGGCCACCGGCAGGGCCAGGCCGCGGACCGGCACGCGGTGCGCCGGGCCGAACAGCACGACGCGGCGGATCAGGCTGCGCGCCGGGGCGAGCCGGGCGTAGGCGCGGGCGGCAGTGGCGCCGGAGTAGACATAGCCGGCATGGGGCACGATCAGCGCCTTGGGTATCGGCGCATCGCGGCGCGGCGCGGCCGCCAGACAGCGTTCCACCTCCTGCGCCAGGCTGGCGGGATCGGCCGGATAGAACATGCCGGCGACGGCGGCGGGTCGGATGTTTTCGGGAAGGCCCATGCTGGTCGAGTTGGGGGAAGTGGATGCGGAATCAAGATGCCTGAAATCATTATAGGTGGCGGTCTCAAGCCATAGATGGCGCGCCGCAGCAAAATGAGTTTCCCGATTAGAGAAAAGTTGTTTTAGCATACAAAAAATCACGCCAACCCTGCGTCATGTATAAGGAAAACTTGGGGTAATCATTTATAAGACTTAGTTGTTGCATCGCGGCGGGATTACCTATACTCGCTTCATCACGAACGCAGGCCGCCCAACAAAGCGACTTGCGCGTCACCCGGTCAGGCACACCCCGCCTGGTCGTCTTGTAAGCCGGATCCGATCTCCGGCTGCCCCGTGAATGGTTGTTGTCGCACGCGCCCGCAAGGCGCTGCCCGACGCCATTTGGATTCCAGTGTCTGCGCGCGGAATGCATTCCGGCGCCTTGTTTCGGCTGGCAGACCCTGGTTTTTGTGTGGTTATTTCAATCCTGAAGGATTGCGGCGCAGATGGGATCGTTGCTCTTGTCCGGTGTCTTCATGGCCCTGCTGGGGATTGCCCTGGCCGGCGTGATCGCCTTCGCCAACCGGCGCCTGTACGTCTTCGAGGACCCGCGCATCGGCCAGGTCGAGGAACTGCTGCCGAAATCGAACTGCGGCGCCTGCGGTACGGCCGGCTGTCGCAACTTCGCCGAGAAGGTGGTGGCCGGCGAGATCATGCCGGCGCAGTGCACCGTGAACGCGCCGGCGCAGATCAGGGTCATCGCCGAATTCCTCGGCGTCGATGCCGGCGCGGTGGAGAAGCGCGTGGCGCGGCTGGCCTGCGGCGGCGGCCGCCACGTCGCCTTCATGCGCGCGCGCTATGCCGGGCACGACTCCTGCCGCGCGGCGCACGTCGTCAGCGGCGGCGGCAAGGCCTGCGCCTGGGGCTGCCTCGGCCTGGCCGACTGCGCCAACGTCTGCACCTTCGGCGCCATCCACATGGATGCCCACGGTTTGCCGGTGGTGGATGCCGACAAGTGCAGCGCCTGCAACGACTGCGTCGAGGTCTGCCCGAAGGGCCTGTTCTCGCTCGAGCCCGTCTCGCGCAAGCTGTGGGTGGCGTGCAAGAACCTCGCCGACGGCGACACCGCCGAGGCCTCCTGCGAGGTGGCGTGCACTGCCTGCGGCAAGTGCGTCATGGACAGCGAGCCGGGCGTGATGCGCCTGGAGAACAACCTGGCGGTGGTCGATTACGCCCGCAACGAGGGCGCGGCGAGGCGCGCCATCGAGCGCTGCCCGACCGGCGCCATCGTCTGGTTCGACAACCCGAATCTTTCCATCAAGGGCGCGGAAGCCAAAAGGATCCTGCGCCAGAACGAAT
>JADLGU010000081.1 GCA_020849155.1 Rhodocyclaceae bacterium
CAGGCGTCGGTGGGCATCGCCACCAGCTCGCCCCGGCGCAGCGCTTCGGCGGCGCGCACCAGGAGTCGCCGCTGCGGATTCGCCGGGTGGATCTCCAGGCGCTGCGTCATGCGCAGCCTGCGCTCGCCAGGCCCGATGCGCCTGCACGCGCCGCTTCGGGCCAGTCGTGCCAGACCGGAACGAGTCCTTCGGGCAGCGCCGGCAGCTGCCCGAACTCGACGCGGTTCTCGCCGGGCCCGTGGAAATCGGAGGCCACCGAGGCCTGCAGGCCGAAGTGCCGTGCCAGGCGCGCGCACTCCTGCACCTCCTCCGGCGTGTGCGCGCCGCAGGCCACCTCGATGCCCCGTCCGCCGCGGTCCTTGAACTCGCCGAGGAAAGTGCGCAGTTCGTCGCGGCCGACGCGATAGCGCAGCGGGTGCGCCAGCACCGCCACGCCGCCGGCGTCGACGATCCAGCGCAGCGCGTCCTCGAGCGTCGCCCACTCGTGCGGCACGTAGCCGGGCTTGCCCTTGGCCAGGTAGCGGTCGAAGACGCTTTTCACGTCGGGCGAGATCTTCCGCTCGACGAGGAAGCGGGCAAAGTGGGCGCGGCTGATGATCGAGGCCTTCTCGGCGTAGCGCGCCGCCCCCTCGTAGGCGCCGTGGATGCCGGCCTTGTCCAGCTCGACGGCGATGCGGTGGGCACGCCCGGCGCGGCCGTCGCGGATGGCCTGCAGCCCGGCGACGAGCTGGGGAGACGCCGGATCGATGCCAAGGCCGACGACATGGAAGCTGGCGTCATCGCGCCAGGACACGGAGATCTCGCTGCCGTCGAGAAAGCGCAGGCCGCGTTCCTCGGCCACGGCGCGCGCCTCGGCCAGCCCGGCCACCTCGTCGTGGTCGGTCAGCGACCACAGCTCGACGCCGCGGTCGGCGGCGCGGGACGCCACTTCCGCCGGCGCCAGCAGGCCATCGGAGACGTTGGAGTGGCAGTGCAGGTCGGCCTTCATGCGGGTCCCTCGGCGAGGAAGGCCTCGATCGACCTGGCCAGCCGCGCCGGCTGGTCGTGGTGCAGCATGTGGCCGCAATCCTCCAGCACTTCTTCGCGCAAGTCGGGAAAGCTGGCCAGCCGCGCCGCATAGTCCTCGGCCCGGCCGGCGAACTCCTTGTAGAGGTGCGAGTCGCGCGCCACCACCCACAGCACCGGCGCGCTCACCGCACGCCAGCAGGCCCTGGCCTCCTCGAAGCGATAGAGCACCGGGTTGGTCACCCGATGCCAGGGATCGGCGGCGTAGCCGATGCGTCCGTCCGGCAGCGGGCGGGAAAAATTCCGGGCCAGGAAGTGCGCCTTGACCTTGGTCAGCCGCGGGTTGTCGCGCTGCAGCCGCTTGGCGAACTCCCCCACATCGGCATAGCTGCGCAGGGAAGCACCCGCCCTGGCCTGGTCGAGCCACCTGGCGTAGCGATGCGGCGCCTCGGCCGGCTCGGTCGGATGCAGGCCGAAGCCTTCCAGGATCACCAGTTTCGCCACGCGCGGTGCGCGGGCGCCGGCATACAGGCCGACGATGTTGCCGCCCATGCTGTGGCCGACCAGGCGCGCCGGCTGGTCCGGAGAATAATGGGCCAGCAGGGCATCGAGGTCGGCCAGATAATCGGGAAACCAGTAGGGCCCGTCGTTCCACTGGGACTGGCCGAAACCGCGCCAGTCCGGCGCGACGACCCGCCAATCGCCCTCCAGGGCGTCGACGAGGAACTGGAACGAGGCCGAGCAATCCATCCAGCCGTGCAGGAGGAACAGCTTCGGCGCCTCGGTTGCCCCCCACAGGCGCACATGGCTTTTCAGGCCGCGAATCGTCAGGAATTCGGAAGTGCTTGATTTCATGAGATGCCGATTCTAACCGATGACATTGCCTTGCCTGCCCCGGAGCCGCAAGGTATAGTCGCTCCGCTCGCGCGGGAGAGCGTGGCAGGGCAACAAGGCCACCGCCGAAGGCGCAACACCCGGAACCGCTCAGGCAAAAGGGCCGCGCAGCGAAGCACAAAATCTGGAGAGAGGCGGCAGCGCCGCCCACCGAAGGGGCACCCCGCGATGCGGGAATCTCTCAGGTAAAAGGACAGATGGGGCGAACGGAGCGATCCTTCGCCCCTTTTTGTTTCCGTGAAAAAACACGAACGAACACGTCCAACACCCTGAATCATGGCCAAACAAACTCCGCTTTACGCATCCCACGTCCGCCTCGGCGGGAAGATGGTCGACTTCGCCGGCTGGGACATGCCGCTGCACTACGGCTCGCAGGTCGAGGAGCACCACCAGGTGCGCCGCGACGCCGGCATGTTCGACGTCTCGCACATGCTCGCCGTCGACCTCGAAGGCGAAGGCGTCCACGACCTGCTGCATCGGCTGATCGCCAACAACGTCGACAAACTGACCGTGCCGGGCCGCGCGCTGTATTCCTGCATGCTCAACCCGCAGGGCGGCGTCATCGACGACCTGATCGTCTACTTCTTCCGGCCGGATTTCTACCGCGTGGTGGTTAACGCCGGCACCGCCGACAAGGACCTCGCCTGGATCGCGCAGCATGCCGGCGCGGTGCAGGTGAAGCCGCGCCGCGACCTCGCCATCATCGCCGTGCAGGGGCCGAACGCCCGCGCCAAGACCTGGGCCGCCCTGCCCGGCTCGGAAGCGGCCAGCGCGGCGCTGAAGCCTTTCCACGCCGCCTGGTTCGGCGAGACACTGATCGCCAGAACCGGCTACACCGGCGAGGACGGCTTCGAGCTGATGGTTCCCGCCGGCCGCGCCGCGGCGACCTGGGACGCCCTGCTCGAGGCCGGCGTGAAACCCGCCGGCCTCGGCGCGCGCGACACCTTGCGGCTGGAGGCCGGCATGGCCCTCTACGGCCAGGACATGGACGAACAGACTTCGCCGCTCGAGGCGGGACTCGCCTGGACGGTCGATCTCGCCGCGCCGCGCGACTTCATCGGAAAGTCGGTCTGCGCAGGACGGCAATTCGGCCGACAGGCCCTCGGCCTGCTGCTCGAAGACCGCGGCGTGTTGCGCGCCCACCAGAAAATCTTTGCCGCGCAGGGCGAGGGCGAGATCACCAGCGGCACCTTCTCGCCGAGCATGAACCGCTCGATCGCCCTGGCGCGCCTGCCCGCGGCCGTCGCCGTCGGCGACACGGTGGAAGTGGAAATCCGCGACAAGCGCCTGAAGGCGACGGTGGTCAAGCCGCCCTTCGTGCGCAATGGCAAGGTTTTGGTTCACGACAATTGATATCCAGGAGAAAAACATGAACGTTCCCGCCGACCTGAAATACGCCCAGTCCCATGAGTGGG
>JADLGU010000082.1 GCA_020849155.1 Rhodocyclaceae bacterium
CCAGCGGCATCGCCGCCGCGCTGCCGGCCACCCTGGTGCTGTTCTTCGTCGCCGACGTGCTGCAGGCGGAAGCCTGGGGCGGCGCCTTCCTCGCCCGGTATTTCAGCGCCGGCGCCGCCGGCCTCGCCGGCGGGGTGAGGCTGGCGCGGCGCATCGGCCGGGTGCGCGCCTGGATCGCCGGCATGGCGCTGGCCTCGCTCGCCTTCGTCTGGGCCTACGCGCTGGGCGCCGGCGACGTCGCCGCCTTCGCCGCCATCTGCCTGCTGTCGGGCCTGGCCCTCGGCGCCGACCTTGCCTTTCCGCCGGCGCTGCTCGCCGACCTGGCCGAGCGCGAGCGCGCCAGCGCCCGCGCCGGCGGCTATTTCGGCTGGTGGGGGCTGGCCACCAAGCTCAACCTGGCGCTGGCGGCCGGCATCAGCCTGCCCTTGCTCGCCTGGCTCGGCTACCGGCCTGGCGAAGCCGGCGGCGCGACGGCGCTGGCCGCCGTGTATTGCCTGCTGCCGGTCGGCTTCAAATTGATCTCCGCCGCGCTCGCCTGGCGCTGGCGCCACACCCTGGAGGAATCGCCATGAAGACCCTGTACGCCCTCGCCTTCGCCCTCGGCCTCGCCGGCTGCGCCGGCGTGCCGGTGGAAAAGTACCGCGCCGAGCAGCCCAAGCTCGACCTCGCCCGCTACTTCAACGGCACGCTCGACGGCTGGGGCATGTTCCAGGACCGTTCGGGCGAGGTGGTGAAGCGCTTCCACGTCGTCATCGAGGCCAGCTGGCAGGGCGACACCGGCACGCTCGACGAGAAATTCGCCTGGTCCGACGGCAGCACCTCGCGCCGCGTGTGGACCATCGTGCGCGAGGGCGAGGGGCGCTACAGCGGGCGCGCCGACGACGTGATCGGCAGCGCCGTCGGCGAGGCCGCCGGCAACGCCCTGCGCTGGCGCTACGTGCTGGCGCTGCCGGTGGACGGCAGGACCTGGCAGGTCGACTTCGACGACTGGATGTTCCTCATGGACGAGCAGGTGATGCTCAACCGTTCCGTCATGTCGAAATGGGGCCTCCGCCTCGGCGAGGTGACGCTCTCCTTCCGCAAGCGATGAACCCGCCGATCCGCGACTGGCGGGGAAAGCGCGTCTGGCTGATGGGCGCCTCCAGCGGCATCGGCGCGGCGCTGGCGCCGGCCCTCGCCGCCGCCGGTGCGCGGGTGGCGCTCTCGGCGCGGCGCGCCGAGCGTATTACGGCGCTCGCGCATGACTTGCCGGGCGCACTGGTGCTGCCCTGCGACGCGACCGACGCGGCGGCAATCGCGCAGGCGCGCGACCGGCTCGCCGCCGTCTGGGGCGGCCTCGATGTCGCGATCTACCTGGCCGGCGACTACGCGCCGATGCGCATCTGGGACTACGCGCCGAAGGCGGCGGGCCACATGGTCGCGGTGAACTTCGCCGGCGCCATGGCCTTCGCCGCGGCGCTGGCGCCGCTGCTGCTCAAGCAGGGCGACGGCCAGCTCGCCTTCGTCTCCAGCGTCGCCGGCTACCGCGGCCTGCCCAAGGCGCTGGTCTACGGCCCGACCAAGGCGGCGCTGATCAACTTCGCCGAGACGCTCTGGCTCGACCTGGCCCCGCGCGGCGTCGGCGTGCGCGTCATCAACCCCGGCTTCGTCGCCACGCCGCTCACCGCGCAGAACGACTTCGCCATGCCGGCGCTGATCACCCCGCAGCAAGCGGCGGGCGAGATCCTGCGCGGCTTTGCCACGGACGCCTTCGAGATCCACTTCCCCAAGCGCTTCACGCGCCTGCTGAAGCTGCTGCGCCTGCTGCCGCACCGGCTGTACTTCCCCCTGATCCGCCGCCTGACCGGAGCCTGAGATGCCTAGGGTCTGTTCTCAATTATTGCGTCGGATGCGTTGTGACCAAAAGCGTTGGCTGCTAGGCGCGCGACGAAGTCAATGGCCGCCCCCTTGACGAGGAGCGCAACGACGCAGCCGGCGCTTTTGGCCGCAACCCGAAGGGAACGGGTCAGCGCAACGGCTGTCGCCGTTGCGCTTCCCATTCGGGCGAGCGCACGCGGGCAGGCGCAAAGCGCCTGCGCAGCGGGCGCATGGCCGCGTTGCGGCGGCTCGCCGTGGAATAACCACTGTCTTCGCCGCCGCGCCTTGCCCTGCGCCCGGAAAGACCCGTTCGCACCGACGAAATAAATGAGAACAGACCCTAACCTCGACGAACTGATCGAATTCTACGAGAACCTCGGCGCCGCCGACATCGAACGCTTCGGCGCCTTCTACGCGGAAGACGCGTATTTCAAGGACCCCTTCAACGAAGTGCGCGGCCTGGCGGCGATCCAGCGCATCTTCGCCCATATGTTCCGCCAGGTGGAGGCGCCGCGCTTCCGTGTCGAGGAGCGCATCGTCGCCGACAACGGCGCCGTGCTGGTGTGGGCCTTCCATTTCCGCAGTCGGCGCCTGGCCGGCGGCGGCGACCAGGCCTTGCGCGGCGTCAGCCACCTGCGCTTCGACGCCGCCGGCAAGGTGGCCTACCACCGCGACTACTGGGACGCCGCCGAGGAGCTTTACATGAAGCTGCCGGCCATCGGCTGCCTGATGCGCGGGCTGCGGCGGCTGATCGCGGCCTGACTGGCCGCGCCGACCAGACCGTCCAACTTGCCTTGGCGATGGAAGGTACTAATATGCAGGTGTGAGACTCGCAGTCGCTTCTTCCGGAGAGTCGACATTGGTGGAGGACGGAGCATGACGACGCGCAGAACCGTGTTGAAGGCCATGTCGCTTGGACCCGCCGCCCTCGCCAGCAACGTCCTGCCTGCCCTGGCCGCCCCCGACCCATCACGGATTTCCCTGGTGATTGGCAACAGTGCCTACCGCCAGGCGCCGCTGGCCAACCCGGCCAACGATGCTTCGGCCATGCGCGACTTGCTGACCTCGGCCGGTTTCTCGGTGGAGGCGCATCTCGATGCGAAGCGAGCCGACTTGCTGGCCGCGGTCGACCGCTTCGCCGCCGCCGCGCAACAGTCGCCGACCCGGCTGGCCGTGTTCTATTACGCCGGCCACGGCGTACAGCTCGACTGGCGCAACTACCTGCTGCCCGTCGATATCGAGGTCAATGGCGCCGAAGACGTGAAGCGCCAGTGCATCGACCTAGGCCGCCTGCTGGGGCGGCTGGCGCAGATTCGCGACAAGAATTTCGTCATCGTCCTCGACGCCTGCCGGGACGACCCGTTCAAGGGCGCCTATCGGCCGGAGCAGAAAGGCCTCTCGCAATTCGACGCGCCGGTCGGCTCGCTGATCGCCTACGCCACCTCACCCGGCAATGTCGCCTCCGACGGTGGAGGACGCAATGGCCTGTATACCGAGAACCTAGTGCGCGAGCTGTCGATTCGCGACGCCAAACTCGAGGAGGCCCTGAAGCGCGTCCGCCTCAACGTGCGGTTGAGCTCCCGCGGCCAGCAGGTGCCCTGGGAATCCACCTCGCTCGAATCCGACGTGTTCGTTTTCGCCGACGGCGCCCGCAAGCTGAGTGCGGCTGAACTGGAGCAGCTGTTGCTGGACGACCTGGCGGCCTGGGGCCGCATCAAGAACTCCAGGAACATCGACGACTGGGTGCAGTACCTGCGCGAATTTCCCAACGGCCGCTTCGCCGAGATCGCCCAGCTGCGCCTGACCCGGATGCTGGCCGAGGTCTCCAGACCGGCGCAGGTCGCTGCGCCGGCGGCACCCGCCGCCGAGACCCGCTCCGAAAAGCCGGTGCTGGAACTCATGCCTGGCGGCGACGTCACCGTTCTGCCCCCCGCCTCGGCCAACCCGAACTCCGCCGGACGCTATCCGCTTGGCAGGAAATTCACGGTCGGCGATAGCCTCGAATACAGGATCAGCGATCTTTACACCGGCGTCGAGCAAGGCAAGACAACCCTTCGGGTGTCCCGCGTCGACGAAGCCAACGACCGCTTCGAGGCGAACAACGGAGAATGGGTGTTCGATCTGATGGGAAACGTTTTGCGCGCTCCTGATAGAGGCGAATCGGACATTCCTCAGCAATTGATCCCGGCTGAACTTCAACTCGGTCGTAAATGGACGGCCGGCTGGATTCTCCAGCATCCCAAATGGGGTAAGCTGATTTTCGATTTCGAGTGCCAGATCGAAGCTTTAGAAGATATCGTCGTTCCGGCCGGCAGGTTCAAGGCGTTCAGAGTGCGCGCCCTTGGCTGGATCCGGAATGGCGGAGATCGCCTCGACTGGACCCGCTGGATCGTTCCGGGCCTCAACGGCTCGATCCGTCTGGATGTACTCAGCCGCAACAGATCAGGCCACATGACCGCGACCGTCCGCTGGGAACTCGTCAGCCTGGTGCAGCACGCCTTCGAGCAGGGGTGTTCGGTGCAAGCTGTGGGCCGCACGCGCACCCTGCAGATCAGCAAGGACTGTCCGAGCTAGGCTGCGCTTCGAGCAGTTCCGTGTCCTCGTGCCGATAGGCCGGACTGCAGCAGCAGAGGATGCGCAGCGGGCCGGCGCCGCTCGCCTCGATGCAATGCGGCGTGCCGGGCGGGATCAGCGCCGTGTCGCCGGGACCGACCTTCATCCTTTCCCCACCGAGAGTCAGCAGGCCTTCGCCTGCGGTCACGTGGTAGAGCTCCTCGGTCTCGCGGTGACGATGCAGCAACGTGCGCGTGCCGGCCGGCACGGTCGCCTCGGCCAGGCTCTGCATGCGGTTGCCGTGGTGGTCCGGATGGATCAGTTCGCGGATCTCCGAGCCGTCCTTGGTGACGTAGGGTTCGATGTCGGCGTAGCGGGTCTTCATGGGCGGGCTCGCTTGTAGAGCGCCAGGGCGCGTTCGCGCTGGACGGCGTGGTCGACCACCGGCGCGGGATAGTCATGGCCGATGACGCAGCCGCAGGCGGCCTGCTCGGCCGGGCTCATGCGCCACGGCGCGTGGATGGATTTCATCGGGACATTCGCCAGCGCCGGCAGCCAGCGGCGGAGGTATTCCCCCTGCGCGTCGAACTTCTGCGACTGGGCGACCGGGTTGAAGATGCGGAAATACGGCTGGGCGTCGCAGCCGGTCGAGGCGGCCCACTGCCAGTTGCCGTTGTTGGCGGCGAGGTCGAAGTCGTTGAGTGTCGCCGCGAAATAGCGCTCGCCCCAGCGCCAGTCCACCAGCAGATCCTTGGTCAGGAAGGAAGCGACCACCATGCGCAGGCGGTTGTGCAGGTTGCCGGTGGCGTTCAGCTGGCGCAGGGCGGCGTCGACGAGCGGGTAGCCGGTGCGCCCCTCGCGCCAAGCCGCGAATAGGTCTTCGTCGTTCGGCCATTCGATGCGCGCGAACTCGGCCCGGAAGGCCTCTTGCGTCACGCGCGGATGGTGGTGCAGCACCTGGAAGAAGAAGTCGCGCCAGATCAGCTCGGCCAGCCAAAAGTCGGTGCCCGTGGTACGGCGACTGCGCGCCGTGCGCACCAGCCGGCGGATGGAAACCGTGCCGAAGCGGTTGTGGATGGCCAGGCCGGACGTGGCGTCGAGGGCCGGGAAATCGCGCTGCGCGTGGTAGCCGTCGATGCGGCCGAGAAAGTCGTCGAGGGTTTCGCGCGCGCCCCGTTCGCCCGGCCGGATGCCCGAAGCGGCGAGATCGGTCGGCTCGAAACCCAGCTCGCGCAGTTCCGGCAGGCGCGTCGCCACCGGCGGCCGCGCCAGGCGCTTCAGGTCGCTCTCGGCCAGGCGCTGCGCCAGCTCCGCCTCGCCGACCAGCTTGAGCCAGGCATTCTTGTAGGGGGTGAATACCGTGAACGGCCGCCCCCCCTGGGTGAGCAGCTCGGACTTGGCGAAGACCACCGTGTCCTTGACGGCCGTGAAGCCGATGCCTGAAGCGCGCAGCCGCTCGGCCACCTCGGCGTCGCGCGCCAGCGCCGCCGGCTCGTAATCCTCCGCCGCGACGACCTCGTCCACGCCGAGAGCGGCGGCAAGATGCGGCACCTCATCGCGCGCCCGCCCGTGCAGGACGATCAGGTCGCCGCCCGCCTCCTGCAGCCGCTCGCGCAGCTCGCCCACCGAGCGCCAGATGAAGTCCACGCGCCGGTCGGCGCGCGATTCCAGCGCGCCGAGGATCTCGCTGTCGAAGACGAAGGCGCAGAACACCCGCGTCGAGCGCGCCAGCGCGCGGCCTAGCGCGGCGTTGTCGTCGAGCCGCAGGTCGCGGCGGAACCAGGCCAGCGCGCCCGCCATCAGCGCGCTTCGGCGCTTTCGCGCTTCTGATCCGCCTGCTTGGCGGCTTCGTCGAGTTTGCCCTGCACCTGCGCCGGCATGTTCTTCGCCTGCTCGGCCTCCTTGGCCTTGGCGGCGCCGGCGGTGGCGGCGACGGTGGCGGTTTCGGAGACGCCGCAGCCGGCCAGGACCACGCCGATAGTAACCATGAGTGATTTGATGAGTCGCATGTCAAGCCTCAAGAGATTTCGAAGGGGTGCCAAAGGGCAGGCGGGTCGTCAGGATGTCCTGCTCCCTGAACTTCCAATCATTCGTTCGCAGGTAGTCGTAGAAACGCTGCGACTCGACCCACCAGGCGCACTTTTCCCGCCATTCCTTCCGCAGCCGAAATTCAAGCGCATGAACAACCCCAGCATGCCATTTGAAATGATGTATCTGCGCCCACTCGCTGGAAATCCGATAGCTGTTTCCACCATCTGGGCGATGGTTCCCGGTATCCATCCTGACATCGCCGCGCGCCAGGGCGACCTTCCTGACCTGGGCCCCGGACAGCGGCTCCGACAGCAGGCAGGCTACCGGATAGGTCTCCCAGATCGATGCCAGCGGATTGAAAGGCGGCAACGTCCCATCGGCTGCGATCCGATCGATCATGTAGCCGTTGACAAGTTGCACCCCGTTCCGATCGAGGATCGGGACGATGGCATCGAGCCGATACGGATAAACCTGGAATTCATCGCTGTCCGTCCAGACCACCCAGTCCTGCTTGGATACCTGGCTATCCTGCAGGAGCCGATGATGCCGTTTCAGCGCGGAGGAGTCATAGCTCTCGACAAGGCTGGATCCGCCGTCGATGCCCAGCGCCGCCAGCATCTGGTTGAAGCGCGCGAAATGCCTGTCGGTTTCGGAAGTATCCAGCTGCGGTTCCTGCTGGAGGGTGAACAGGAATTTTTCAACGCCCAGGCCACGGTAATGGCGAACGAACTGGGGCAGCCATTCGATCTTGTTCTGCTCCAGTGTGCAAATCAGGCAGATCATTCCACCCCCGCCCGCCTTTCAGGCGAGTCCCGCCGTCCCGAAAGCAGCGCTACGACCTCGTCGTCCTCCACCGGTCCGAAGTCGGCGTAGAACTGCCCGACGGCCTGGAAGTTTTCCGGCGCATAAGGACAGAGGACTTCGTCGGCCTGCTCGGCGACCTTTTCCAGCGTGTCGGGCGGCGCCACCGGCACGGCGCAGACGAGTTTGAGTGGAGCGCGTTGTCTCAAGGCATGCAGGGCGGCGAGCATGGTCGAGCCGGTGGCGAGGCCATCGTCGACGACGATGACGATGCGGCCTTGGGGGTCGATGGGCGGATGCAGCGGCGAATACTGGGCGCGGCGCCTGCGGATGGTCTCCAGCTCATGCGCCTTGGCGCGCTCGATGTAGTCGGCATTGGCGCCGGCCATGGCCGCATACGGGCCGAGGGTGGCCCAGCCGGTCTCGTCGATGGCGCCGATGGCGAACTCCGGGTTGCCGGGCGCGCCGAGTTTCCTCACCAGCACCACGTCGAACTCGCCGCCGAGCGCCTCGGCGATCAGCTTGGCCATCGGCACGGCGCCGCGCGGGATGGCGAGGATGAGCGGGTTCTGTCCCTTGTAGGCGGCCAGCTTGTCGGCCAGCAACTGCGCTGCCTGGTTTCTGTTGCTGAAAATCATGTATTGCCCTCTCCCCCACCCCTCTCCCGCAAGCGGGAGAGGGGAGCCAATACCCTAGCGCGCTCCTGAACGTCTGTCCAGACCGGTATAATTCGCTCTTTGAAAAGCCGTCCTCCGCAAGCCTTCCCCGCCGTCCCGCGATGACCGCCGCCCCTCCTGCGCTGCTGCCGCAGCTCCCCGCTTTGCCGAAACCCGGCGCGCGCCTCGACCTGGCCGCGCTGGCC
>JADLGU010000083.1 GCA_020849155.1 Rhodocyclaceae bacterium
CGATGCGGCTGGTCTGGGTGGCCGAGAGCACTTCGAACAGATGGCGGCCCTTCTCGGTGGCGTGCAGCAGGCGCTGGCGGCGGTCGGAATCGCCGGTGCGCTGCTCGACATAGCCATTGTCGATGAGCTGGCGCAGCACGCGGGCGAGGCTCTGCTTGGTGATCTTGAGGATGTCGAGCAGATCGGCCACCGGCATGCCGGGCTTGAGGTTGACGAAATACAGCACCCGATGATGGGCGCGGCCAAAGCCCTGCCGTTCGAGCAGCGCATCGGCGTCGCCCACGAAGTCGCGATAGGCAAAGAAAAACAGGCCCATGACGTCGAGGGGCATGGGTTCGGCCGGGCTGCCGGGATTTATGTCAGCAGTGTTGACATTTATTTTTCCCGGTGCCATTGTTCCTCCGTTGCGAGCCTGTCGAAAAACTTATCCCAAAGCCGCCGTGGTTTGCCAAGGCCACGACTTCCGGACAAGAATGCGGGCAGCGAACAGGCGACAAGGCCGGTGGGAGTGGAGACCGAGATGGCGATTCCGATGGACCAGCGCGAGGGCTGGATCTGGTTCGATGGCGAGCTGAAACCGTGGCAGGACGCGAAGATCCATGTGCTGACGCATGGGCTGCATTATGCGAGCTGCGTGTTCGAGGGCGAGCGCGCCTATGGCGGCGAGATCTTCAAGTCGCGCGAGCACAGCGAGCGGCTGATCCGCTCGGGCCAGACGCTGGATTTCACCATTCCCTACAGCATCGAGGAGATCGAGGCGGCGAAGCGGTCGGTGCTGGAGAAGAACGGGCTGGTCGACGCCTATGTGCGCCCCGTGGCGTGGCGCGGCTCGGAGGAGCTGTCGGTGCCGGCGCGCAACAACAAGGTGCACCTCGCCATCGCGAGCTGGGTGTGGCCGAGCTATTTCTCGGTGGAGGAGAAGCTCAAGGGCATCCGGCTCGAATGGAGCAAATGGAAGCGCCCGAGCCCCGAGACCATTCCGTGCAAGGCGAAGGCCGCGGGCCTCTACATGATCTGCACGCTGTCGAAGGACGCGGCGATGGCCAACGGCTATGCCGACGCGCTGATGCTCGATTATCGCGGCTATGTGGCCGAGGCGACCGGCGCCAATGTGTTCTTCATCAAGGGCGACGAAATCCACACGCCGGAGCCCGACTGCTTCCTCAACGGCATCACCCGGCAGACGGTGATCGCGCTGGCCAGGGCCAATGGCTTCAAGGTGATCGAGCGCCACATGATGCCGGAGGAGCTGGCGAACTACGACGAATGCTTCCTCACCGGCACGGCGGCGGAAGTGACGCCGGTGTCGCTGATCGGGGCGCATAAGTTCACGCCGGGGCGCGGTTGCGAGACGCTGATCAACGCCTATGCCGCGGCGGTGACGCCCAAGCGGGTGGCGGCCGAGTAAGCCCGCGCCTCAGGGTTTTCGACTTTTTTCGGCCCCGCTCCGGCGGGGTCGTTCGTTTTCCGGGCGCCGAAAGGTGGCCGTGTGGCCGACATGCAGCGGCCTCACTCGTCGGAGGGGGCGGGGGCGCTGGTCGTGACCGATTCGAAATGCGGCCAGGTGGACATCAGATATTGCCAGCCGGTCCAGACGGTGAGCGCGGCGGCGAGCCACATCAGGAGGCCCGAGATGAAGCCGAAGCTGGGCAGGAGGCCGTCGACGATGACGAAGAACAGCGCCACGAGCTGAACGGTGGTCTTCCATTTGGCGAGGAAGGTGACGGGCACCGTCACGGCGCGGCTGCCGAGGAATTCGCGCAGACCGGAGACGAAGATCTCGCGGGTGAGGATGGCGATGGCGGGGATCAGCTCCCAGACCGAGAAATCGCGCGTGAAGGCGAAGGTGAGGAGCAGGGCGCCGACCAGCAGCTTGTCGGCGATGGGATCGAGCATGCGGCCGAGATCGGAGGACTGGTTCATGCGGCGGGCGAGGAAGCCGTCGAACCAGTCGGTGATCGCCGCCACGGCATAGAGCAGCAGCGCCAGCCAGCGCAGCCAGTCCCAGCCGATGACGAGCAGCAGGCAGATCACCGGAATGGCCGCGATGCGGGCGAGGGTGAGCTGGTTGGGAAGCGAGCGGAGCGAGGCCGGAATCTGCATGGAAGGAAGATAGGCGCGGATTTGGAGGGGTCAAGCGGGGGAGGGGCAGTCGGCAATCGGGGCGCCCCTCTCCACGGGGGAGAGGGACGCGAGATCGGGGCGTTCGCCTCACGCCACCAGGGCGGCGCGGGTGCGGCGGGTGGCGACGGCCTCGGCGAGATTTTCCAGCACCGCGAGCGTGGTGTCCCAGCCGATGCAGCCGTCGGTGATCGACTGGCCGTAGGCGAGGGGCCGGCCGGGGGTGAGGTCCTGGCGGCCGGCGACGAGGTTGCTCTCCGCCATGACGCCGATGATGCGGCGGTCGCCGGCGGCGACCTGGGCAGCGACATCGGCGAGCACCAGGGGCTGGTTTTCCGGCTGCTTGCTGGAATTGGCGTGGCTGGCGTCGATCATCAGCGCCGGCGCGCTGCCGGCCCGCCGCGCCTCGGCGGCCGCCGCCTCGACGCGGGCGGCGTCGAAATTGGGGGCCTTGCCGCCG
>JADLGU010000084.1 GCA_020849155.1 Rhodocyclaceae bacterium
GAAGAAGTAGGCGATGGTCGACACGGCGAAGTCCGCCATGATCTTCACCAGGGCATTCACCTGGTTCTTCTTCCGCACCGTGCCGAGTTCGAGGAAGGCGAAGCCGGCGTGCATGGCGAGGATCATGATGGCGCCGAGCAGGACGAAGAGGACGTCTGCAGAGGTGATCTTGACGACGGGTTCCATGGTGCGCTCCTGGATTGAATTGAGCGCTCAGAGTGCAAAATCCGTTCCAGATAAATTGCGGTGTCGAATCAGGGGATTAAAGTCGGTCTCCGCAACACGGCGCACCAAGGCGGTGCGAACGGCTGCCGATCCGCACCGGAGCGGTGCGCGCAGTCACGCGGGACGCACTACTTGGTGGCGTTACTGGGGAGCCGGTCGGCCGGCAGCAGCGTCCACATCTCGCCGCGCTGGCGCATGCGCCCCGCCTGGGCGCCGGCCTCGGCGCCGAAGCCCCAGAAGAAATCGGCGCGCACCGCGCCCTTGATGGCGCCGCCGGTGTCCTGCGCCAGCATCAGACGCTGCAACGGCTTGTCGCTGTTCGGGAAGGTCGTCGACAGGAACACCGGCGCGCCGAGGGGTATGGCGCGCGGGTCGACGGCGATGCTGCGCCCGGGCGAGAGCGCCACGCCCAGCGCGCCGAGGGGACCGCCGCCGTTGTCCGGCAGTTCGCGGAAGAAGACGAAGCTCGGGTTGGCGTTGAGCATCTCGTTCAGGCGTTTCGGGTTGGCACGCGCCCAGGCCTGGATGCCCTGCATCGAGGCCTCTTCCAGCTTCAGCTCGCCCTTCTCCACCAGCCAGCGGCCGATGGATTGATAGGGATGGCCGTTCTGCTCGGCGTAGCCGACGCGCACGCGGCGGCCGTCGGACAGCTCGACGCGGCCCGAGCCCTGCACCTGCAGGAAGAACAGCTCGATCGGGTCGGCCACCCAGAGCAGGGCCTTGCCGGCGAGCGCCGGCGCCTGCGGCGTGAGCTCGGCGCGCGACCAGTAGGGCACGACGCGGCGCCCGTCGAGGCGGCCGCGCAGACGGAAGTTCTTCAGCTCCGGATACAGCTCGCCCAGATCCACCACAAGCAGATCGTCGGGCACGCCGTAGAGGGCGTGCGCGAAGGTCTTGCCGCGTTCGCGGCTGCCGCGCAGCAGCGGCTCGTAGTAGCCGGTGACGAGGCCTTCGACGGATTCGTCTGGATTCACCACCCGCCAGGGGCGGAAGCGCCCCTCGAAGAAGCCGCGCAACGCGGCGTCCTGCGCCGGCAGCGCGCGCGCCTCCTCGCAGGCGGCGCGCCAGGCCGGCTGTTTCGCGAGCACCGAACAGGATTCGAGCAGCGCGCCGTGCGCTTCGGCCAGGTTGTCATTGCGCCAGCCTTTCACGTCCTCCCAGCGCGCTTCCTGCAGCGGCTTGGCAGGCGGCTTTGGCGGCGCAACCGTCGGGCAGGCAGGGCAGGCAGGGCAAGGCTGCGCCGCGGGGCAGGCGGCCGGCGCCTCGGCGCCGGGCGCGGTCGGCTGCAGGGCGCAGCCGGCGAGAAACAGCAGGGCACCCAGGGCGGGCGCGAGTTGGCGCAGCGGCATGAATTTCGTTACAGTCGAATTTTTTCGCCAGTATAGCAATCGCGATGGACGACCTCTCGCGCCTCATCCAGCGCGCCGAAGCGCTGCTGGAACGTCTCGAAACCCTGCTGCCCCAGCCTGCCGCCGCGCCGGACTGGAAGGCCGCGACCGCCTTCCGCTGGCGCAAGCGCGGCGGGCGCGGCGCCCTCGAGCCGGTGGCGCGGCCGCACCGCATCCGCCTCAAGGACCTGCGCAACGTCGACGAGCAGAAGCGGCGCATCGAGCGCAATACCCGCCAGTTCGTCGACGGCAAGGCCGCCAACAACGTGCTGCTCACCGGCGCGCGCGGCACCGGCAAAAGCTCGCTGGTGAAGGCGCTGCTGACCCAGTACGCCGCGAAGGGCCTGCGCCTGATCGAGGTGGACAAGCACGACCTCATCGATCTGCCCGACATCGTCGACCTGGTCGCCGGGCGACCCGAGCGTTTCATCGTCTTCTGCGACGACCTCTCCTTCGAGGCCAGCGAACCCGGCTACAAGGCGCTGAAAAGCATCCTCGACGGCTCGGTGGCGAGCACCCCCGACAACGTGCTGCTCTACGCCACCTCCAACCGCCGCCACCTGATGCCGGAGTTCATGGACGAGAACCTGGAGACGAAGCACATCGGCGGCGAAGTGCATCCCGGCGAGGCCACCGAGGAGAAGATCTCGCTCTCCGAACGCTTCGGCCTGTGGCTGTCCTTCTACCCGTTCGACCAGGACGCCTACCTGGCCATCGCCGCCCATTGGCTGGGCGAGTACGGCGTGCCGGCCGCGGCCATCGCCGCCGCCCGCGAGGAGGCGCTGCAGTGGGCGCTGCTGCGCGGCTCGCGCAGCGGCCGCGTCGCCTGGCAGTTCGCGCGCGACTACGCCGGCCAGCACGGCGGCACGAAAAAGTGAGCATCGTCGAGGCTGCCGCTGCCGTCATTCTGAGACCCGACGGCAGCTTCCTCCTTGGCCGCCGCCCCGCGGGCAAGCCCTACGCCGGCTACTGGGAATTCCCCGGCGGCAAGATCGAGGAAGGCGAAACCGCGGCGCAGGCGCTGGTGCGCGAGCTTCACGAAGAGCTCGGCATCGAGGCCGACCGCTACACGCCGTGGATCACCCGCGAGTTCATCTATCCGCATGCCCACGTGCGGCTGCACTTCTTCCGCGTCAGCGGCTGGCACGGCGAGATCCGCGACATCCACCACGACGCGCTGGCCTGGAAGACGGCCGGCAACGTGGATGTGTCGCCGATGCTGCCGGCCAACGTCGCCGTGTTGCGGGGACTGACTTTTCCGGATTTCTACGCCATCACCCACGCCGGCGAGATCGGCATCGAGGCGCAGCTGCGGCTGCTGGAGCGGGCGCTGGCCGGGGGGCTGCGTCTGCTGCAGATCCGCGAGCCGTTGCTCACGGTGGAGAAGCGCGAGGCCTTCGCCCGCGAGGCGACACGGCTGGCGCACGGCCACGGCGCGCGAGTGCTGGTGAACGGCGACCTCGCCCTGGCGCGCCACCTCGGCGCCGACGGCGTGCACCTGCCCTGCGCCCAGCTCATGCAATTGGCAGAGCGGCCCGCGCTGCCGCTGGTGGCGGCCTCCTGCCACAACGCGCCGGAACTGGCCCGCGCCGCCGCGCTCGACCTGGATTTCGCCGTGCTCGGACCTTTGCGCGAGACGGCCAGCCACCCCGGCGTCGCCGGCCTCGGCTGGCAACGCTGCGCGCAGCTGCTGGAGAATGTTTCGCTACCGGTGTTCGCCCTGGGCGGCTTGCGGCGGGAAGACCTCGACGCCGCGCAGCAGGCCGGCGCCCACGGCATCGCCGCCATCCGCGCGGCGTGGGATTGACTTACTGATCGTCGGGCAGGGGCTTTTCGTTTTCCGGCACGCGATACTCCTCCGCCGCCCAGGCGCCCAGGTCGATGTTGCGGCAGCGTTCCGAACAGAACGGACGAAAGACACTTCCAGGAACCCACGGCACCGGCTTGCCGCAGGTGGGGCAGTTGACGCTGCGCGGCGGGGAAACCTGCGTCACGAAACCTACAGGTTGCAGAACGTCATTTCAAAGACGACGTCGCTGTCGGCCTGGCGCGGGCGGGTGTCGGTGCCCGGCGTGGTGAAGCGGATGTTGAGGGCGTACTTGTTGGCGCTGATCTCGGGCACGTAGGGCTCGCTGCGCTTCAGGCGCAGGCGCACCATCTGCGCGGTGCGGCCGCCGAGCATGAGCTGGTAGGCGCCGTGCTGCGCCACCTGCTCTTCCTGACGGCCCGAGGCGCGCAGCAGGCGCAGCACGATGGCCAGGCCGTCGCGGATCGGCAGCATCGGGTTGAGCCAACCGGCCAGGTCGCGGCTGCGCGCCTGGGGTTCCCGGTGCAGCCAGAAATGGTAGGACGGCAGGTCGAACTCGCAGACGCCGCCCGGTATCGAGGCGCGGCTCTTGATGCTCATCAGCCATTCGTTCTCGCGCAGATAGTGGCCGATCTTGCCTTGCATGTTGAGCAGCGCGGCGCTGGCCTGCTCGATCTCGTAGAGCGCGCCGGAAAGCGCGGCTTCGGAAATGTCGGGATTGTTGCGGAAGGAGAGCAGGATCTGGCGCTGGCGCTCGAGTTCCTGCACGAGGTCGAACTTCAGGTCGGCGCGGCTGGCGACATCGAGGATCTCGAACAGCGTCACCAGCGCGATGTGATGCTCCTGGGCACCCTCAGAGCCGATGAAGTGGCCGGTCTTGTCGAAGAGGTCCTCCAGGCGCAGCAATGTGCGAATGCGCTCGTTGAGAGGATATTCGTAGGTGATCACGCCACGCCGTGCCGTCGGGTAAATTCGGGGAATTCTGACCTATTCCCCGACAAAGCACAACAAGAACCTCCCGGAAACCTATGAAACTGCGGCCATTTCCAGATAGCGCCGGTGCAGGACCTCGATTCGGGGAGCGAGTGCGGCCAGATTTCCGCCGTTGTCGATGACATCGTCGGCCACGGCCAGCCGGGCCTTTCGATCGACCTGCGCCGCCATGATGGTGCGCGCCTCTTCGGCAGAAAGTCCGCTCCTGGCCATGACCCGCGCCTCCTGCACCGCTTCCGGGCAATCCACCACTGCCACCCGCTGGACGCGATTGCGGTAAGCGCCGGATTCGACCAGCAGCGGCACCACCAGCACGACATAGGGGGCTTGCGCCGCCGCGCAGCGCCTGTCGGCCTCGTCGCGGATCATCGGGTGAAGGATCGCCTCCAGGCGCGCCCTGGCCGCCGCATCGGCGAAGACGCTGCGGCGCATGGCGGC
>JADLGU010000085.1 GCA_020849155.1 Rhodocyclaceae bacterium
GCCGAGATGCCCATGGTGACGAAGGCCGCCGCGGTGACGCCCCAGCCTTCCTGCGCCACCAGCCAGCCGCCGAGCATCATGCCGACGAGGATGGCCACCGAGGTGCCCATCTCGACCATGCCGTTGCCGCCGACGAGCTCGGACTCCTTCAGGTGCTGGGGCAGGATGGCGTACTTCACCGGGCCGAACAGCGCCGACTGGATGCCGCCGAGGAAGAGGGCGGCGAACAGGAGCGGCAGGCTGTGCAGGAAGAATCCGGCCGCGCCGAGCGCCATGCAAATGAATTCGATCGCCACCGTGATGCCGATCAGCCGCGACTTCTCGTACTTGTCGGCGAGCTGGCCGGCGGTCGCCGAGAAGAGGAAGAAGGGCAGCACGAACAGCGCCTGCGCCAGGTTCTGCAGGATGTCCGTCGACATCGTCGTGTAACGGGCGGTCGAGTAGGTGAGCAGGATCACCAGCGCCTGCTTGAAGACGTTGTCGTTGAGGGCGCCGAGGAATTGCACGCCGAAGAACGGCGCAAACCTTCTTTCTTTCAGCAGGCCGAATTGACCGGAGGACATGCAGGTTGCTCCCTGATGGAGGATTGTCTTAGTTGAGCCGGACCAGCACCCGCTTGCTGGCCGGATCGCGCGCCGCAACGAAGGCGAACACCGACTCCACCGTCACCGTGTCGATCTGGCCGGCCCAGCGCCGCTCCGACGGATGGTCGTCGAAGGCGATGTTGGCGCGGAACATGCGGCCGCCCAGGCGCGTCATGGCCGGGATCTCCAGCGTCGTCGGCGCATAGCCGTTGGCCTTCAGCCACTGCTGCGCCTCGGCGCGGCCAGAAAGCGGGCCGGGTCCCACGGCGTCGGCCACCACTTCGAGCGCCCACTGGTTCGAGTTCTGATAGCGGGTCGAGAACGGATAGGCGAGCATGTTGTAGCTCGGCTCGTGCAGGCGGACGAAGCGGCCCTCGCGCAGGCTGGCGGCGATCTTTTTCTGCATCTCCTCGCCCGGCACCACGATCATCGCCTCCCAGGCGAACAGGTCATCGAGGAAGAAATTGGCCAGCCCCTCGTTGAACAGATCGGAGACGGCAGTGCCGCACTGGTTCAACTCATGCACCACCAGCCAGCGCCCTTGCGGATGGTCGCGCCAGGCGAAGCCGAGGTGCGAGTAGCGCAGCCGGTATTTCGACAGGTCCTGGCCGACGCGCCCGATCAGGGCCACCTCGGCGCCGGAGGCCTCCAGCGCATCGCGCGTCTTCAGGGCTAGGCGGAAGGCCTTCTGCAGCGTCTCGGCCGTCGGCGGGTTTTCGGAACAGGTCTGGCCGGCCTGGACGGTACCGCCCAGCAGGGCCAGGCAGGCCAGGGCGAGAAAAAGCGCTTTTTTCATCCGATCCGCCTCAGTTCTTCACGCGCGAATGGTGGATCAGGGACTTGCCGACCTCGTTGGGGATGAAGGCGATGATCTTGCCCGAGGCGACCAGCGCCTTGCCGGTCGACTCGGCCACCACGGAGACCGCCGTGCCGACGGCGACCGAGGCGTTGCCGGACAGGTCGGCCGCCACCCTGATCGAGACGGTGGCCGTATCGGAGGCGCCCTTTAGCACCAGCACGACGGAGTCGCCCAGTTTCTCGATGGCTTGCACGGTCAGCACCGAGCCGACCGCCATCACCGAGGCAGTGCCGGCGACCACCACGCCGACCGCGCGCGAGGCGGCGGCGGAGGCATTGCCCGAAGCCCGGGAAGGATCCTGCGCCAGGCTCGGGGCGGAAATCAGCAGGGCGGCGGACAGCAGAACGACGGACTTGAACTTCATTTCTTCTCCTTCTTGTCGAAAAAAGGTCGGGTCATGAAAACGGACGGGGCGAAGCGCCGGCCCCTGAACGACAGATGGCGCTTCAGCACGAAGTCGAACAGCAGCGGGTTGTGCTTGCGGATTTCGGTCAGCACCGGCACGGCGGACTGCGGGATCAGGCCGAGCTGCACCATATAAGTAACGGAAAACAGCGGCATCACGCCGGGCAGGGGGTAGTCCGAGCCGTTCAGCAGCCGCGCATGCCAGTTCTCGCGCGCGAGCATCGTCTCCAGCGCCGGCCCGGCGCGGTTGAGCTGGGTTACGGCGGAGATGTCGCCGTGAAGTTTCGGGCCGTAAGTGGGGTCGTCCATCAGGCGGGCGAAAAGGTCGAAGCTGTCGACGTAGGGGCCGTTCTCGCCGCGGTCGATGTCGCGGTCCTGACCCATCGAGCCGCAGTGCGCCACAACCACGCGCACGCCGTGTTCGAGCGCCCGGCGCAGCAGCAGCGGGTTGCCGAAGTGCTGGGTGTTGCCGCCGTGCACCGCGCGCTCCTCGCCGGCGTGGCTGATCAGCGGCAGGCCGAGCTTCGCCAGGGCTTCGAAAAAGCGGTCGCACAAGGGCGAAGCCGGGTTCATGCCCTGCGCCGCCGGCAGCCACTTGATGGCGCGGGCGCCGTCGGCCGCCGCGCGTTCCAGCGCTTCGACGCAATCCTTGCGGTAGGGGTGGATCGAGGCGACCCATTCGAAAACCTGCGGATACGAGCGCGCGATGCCGCGCGCGTAGTCGTTCGGAACGAAGAAGGCGCTGTTGTCGCGGTCGACCGTGCCGTCTTCGCGGTGGTTGAAATCGAAGGCGAACAGCATCAATTTCACGCCCGGCCGCATGCCTTCGAGCAGGTTGTGCATGCGCTCGATGTAGCTCTGGTCGACCCGGCCGGGAGCGTCGTGGGCGCAGCCGGCGTTGAGGAAGAACAGGCGCTGGGCGTACTGAATGGGGTTCACCATCGATTCCAGCGCCGGGTTGAGCCAGATGCCGCTGCCCGAATCGCCGGTGCCGACGAGGTGGGCATGGCAGTCCCAGACCCGGGCCGGATCAAGACCGTCCCACGCCGCCCGCACCAGTTCGTGATCGGCCACTTCGCGCGGAAGGCCCGCCATGCAAGGGTTCAGGATTCCGTGCTCGGGCCAGTAACGCCAGGCGGCGATCCCGCCCAGCCCCAGGCCGGCCGCGCCGGCGGCCATCAGGAAGCGGCGACGGTTCATGCGTTCCGCTCCAGATAATCGAGCACGCTGGCCAGGGTTTCGCGCAGGAAATCCTTGTTCAGCCAGAAGAACACCTCCTTGCCCTCCTTGCGGCTGTCGAGCACGCCGGCTTCGCGCAGGATCTTCAGATGGTGCGAGACAGCGGAGCGGGAAAGCGTCGAAACTTCGGCGATCTGGCCGACATTCAGCCGCTCCCCGGGCTCGAAAGTCAGCAGGATGCGCTGGCGATGCTCGTCGCCGAGCGCGGTAAACACCCGCGACATGTCCTTCCAGGCGTCGGGGATGGCGCGGGAGTAGTCAGGATTCATATCGAAATGATTAGTTATTTGGTTGCATCCTGTCAAGATCTATTTATGCTGCTTTGCAGCATTGATTGCGGTCAAGCGATGTATTTGAATACAGGGTACTTACCGGCCCGAGAGCAAGGATTGACGCGGTTTTCCGGTTTGACAGATCTTTTATAAGACTATAAAATCGCCGTCTTTGTAAGCGGCGGCCCTGGGTAGTTTTGCAGCGCGCAATAACGCAAAGCTGCGACGCAAAACTGGAGGCGGGTTGCCAGCGTGGTGAAGCCGGCATGCTGATGTTCCGGGCGATTCTCCTGCAAGTCGTCGCAACCCTGGTGGTGGCGATCATCGCGGGGCTCCTGGCGGGAAAGCACGGCGCGGTTTCGGCGGCACTCGGAGGTGCCGCGATCGTCCTGCCCAATTCGCTTTTCGCCCTGCGACTGTTCGCGGAGAGCCGGAAGCCGGGCGGGGCCTCAGCAGCCGCGTTTTTTGTCGGGGAATTCATGAAAGTCGCCGCAACCCTCGCGTTGCTGGCGGCGGCCGC